>CAMPIQ010000060.1 GCA_946886475.1 uncultured Chitinophagales bacterium
ATCAATAAATAATCTAAATCACATACCATGGCAAAATTAAATTTCGGGGGTGTAACAGAAAATGTAGTAACAAGGGAAGAATTCCCGCTTTCAAAAGCGCAAACCATACTTGAAAATGAAGTAGTGGCAGTAATAGGTTATGGCGTGCAGGGCCCGGGTCAGGCATTGAACCAGAGAGACAATGGCATCAATGTTATTGTTGGACAAAGAAGACATTCCAAATCATGGGACAAAGCGCTGAAAGACGGATTCGTTGCCGGTGAAACACTTTTTGATATAGAGGATGCGCTGGAAAGAGGCACCATCATTTGTTACCTCCTTAGCGATGCCGCGCAAATTCAATTATGGCCAACGGTTAAAAAACATTTAACACCCGGCAAGGCGCTGTATTTTTCTCATGGCTTTGGCATTACTTATAATGACCAGACCGGAATTGTTCCCCCGCCTGATGTAGATGTTTTTCTGGTAGCGCCAAAAGGATCAGGTACTTCACTGAGAAGAATGTTTTTGCAGGGCCGCGGACTCAATAGCAGTTACGCCATTTTCCAGGACGCAACTGGCCGTGCCTTTGAAAGAGTGGCGGCAATGGGCATAGCTATTGGCAGTGGCTATTTGTTTGAGACCGATTTCAAAAAAGAAGTGTACAGCGACCTGACAGGAGAAAGAGGAACGCTGATGGGTGCCATACAGGGAATATTCGCAGCGCAATACGAAGTATTAAGATCTAAGGGCCATTCTCCATCCGAAGCATTTAATGAAACGGTTGAAGAACTCACCCAGTCGTTGATGCCATTGGTGGCGGAAAACGGAATGGACTGGATGTATGCCAATTGCTCAACCACCGCACAAAGAGGAGCGCTGGACTGGTACAAAAAATTCAAAGATGCCACGCTTCCTGTTTTCAATGAATTATATGAATCAGTTGCAGCAGGAAAAGAAGCAGCCAGGTCAATTGAGAGCAATAGCAAAGAAGATTATCGTCAAAAACTGGAAGAAGAATTAAAAGAGTTGCGTGAAAGCGAATTATGGCAGGCAGGAAAAACGGTCAGAAGTCTGCGCCCCGAAAACCAGGAACCAGAATTGCCCGGAACGGAAAAAAGATTTGAGAAAGTAAAATTCACATCAACATTGTATCATGACTGAACCATCAACGAAAAACACCAGGCTTGATTTTGAAGGTGCTTCACAAAGATTAAAACAGGTGGTAAGCAAAACCCCTTTAACCCTTTGCCAGAGCCTCTCCAAAAAATACGATTGCAATGTTTATCTGAAAAGAGAAGACCTTCAGAAAGTAAGGTCATATAAATTGCGCGGCGCCTATAATATGATGAGCAGCCTTCCCCCAACCCAATTGAATAAAGGGGTTGTTTGCGCCAGTGCCGGCAACCATGCACAGGGATTTGCTTACAGCTGCCGGAGGCTTGGTTGCAGGGGCATAGTGTTTATGCCCATAATAACACCATTGCAAAAAATTGAACAGACAAAGTTCTTTGGGGAAGATTTTATAGAGATCAGGCTTTTAGGTGATACCTATGATGATTGTGCCGAAGCCGCCAAATCATATTGCTTAGAAAATGACATGGTCTTTATACCACCATTTGATCATTATAAGATCATAGAAGGCCAGGCTACGGTGGGCATGGAAATTCTGGAAGACCTTTCCGGAATTGATTATGTTTTTATACCGGTAGGTGGCGGAGGTCTTTGCGCAGGTGCAGGATCGTATTTTAAAATGTTCTCTCCCCGTACAAAGATCATTGGTGTGGAACCCGCCGGAGCTCCATCCATGAAAGCAGCGCTGGAAGCCGGCCATCCTGTTACCCTCAACAATATAGACAGGTTTGTTGATGGTGCAGCGGTTAAAAGAGTGGGTGACCTTAGTTTCTCCATCTGCAAAGAAGTTATTGATGATATGTTGCTGGTATCTGAAGGAAAGATCTGCTCCACCATATTGAAATTATACAATGAAGAAGCCATTGTGGTTGAACCTGCAGGCGCCTTATCCATGGCTGTACTGGATGATATGGCAGAAAGCATAAAGAACAGGAATATTGTGTGCATTGTAAGCGGAAGTAACAATGATATAGACAGGATGCAGGAGATCAAGGAAAGGTCGCTTCAGTATGAAGGGTTGAAGCATTATTTCCTGATAAGCTTTGCACAAAGACCAGGGGCGCTTAAAGAATTTGTTAACCATGTGCTTGGACCCAACGATGACATCACACGATTTGAATACATTCAAAAGCATAATAAAGAAAAAGGTCCTGCCCTGGTTGGAATTGAATTAAGATCCAAAAATGATTATCATATGCTGGCCGTGAACCTGGAAAAATATGGTATCAATTACAGGGAAATCAATAAGGATGATGAATTATTTGGCTACCTGGTTTGAAATCATCCATGAATAGTTAAACAGGGCATAGGCCAGGCTAACTTCCCCTATCCAAAACAAATTTTCCAGTCCGGCTTTTTTGTAAAAAAAGGAGTATACTTGTGAAAAGAAGGCAGGACCATCCTGCCGGACAATACTTGCTATTATTAGAATTTATGATCCCTTTGGGGTGCTGCGATTGCTGACTTGCCCGGTTGCTTGCTATATGTTCTTACCTGGCCTTACTGCAAATTTATAAGAACATCCAATCTCTCAATTACAATTAAATGTTCAAAAACCGATGCCTATCCGGAACATCTTAAGCTGATGCCCCGATAACATTGAGGCTTATAGATTATTCTCATTATGTCCAAACGTTCGACCGATATATTATTTCAACTGATACGCTCACTTGAAAAAGCAGAAAAACGGCATTTCAAACTCTATATCCGGCGTAGTTCATCTAATGAAAACCTCAAGGTGATACAATTGTTTGATGCGTTGGACAAATTGACGGAATATGATGAGAAAATGATCCTGAAAAAAATTCCGGCCATTCAAAAAGCACAACTATCAAATCTTAAAAGCCATTTGTATAAGCAGCTGCTGGCCAGTCTTCGCCTGTTAAAAAGTGCAGACAGCATCGACCTGCAGTTGAATGAGCAGTTTGATTATGCGCATATTCTTTATAAAAAAGGCCTGTTCTTTCAAAGTCTGAAACTGTTGGAGAAAGCAAAAGAAACTGCAAAGATCCATCAGAAGTTTACATTTCTGACACAGGTGATCGCACTGGAAAAAAGGATTGAATCACTGCACATCACCAGGAGCATTCAAAACCGGGCTGAGATCTTATCTGCAGAAGCCATACAGGTAAGTTCACATATTGATATGGTAGCAAGGTTATCGAATCTTGCATTACAGCTATACAGCTGGTATATTAAAAATGGTCATGCGAAAAATGAGGCTGATGAAGACAGGATCAAAATTTTTATTGAAGAAAATCTGCCAGCCCAGGCCCGTGAGCAAACAGGATTTTATGAACGCCTGTACCTGTATCAAAGTTTTAGCTGGTACGCCTTTATCAGGCAGGATTTCATTCAGTATTACCGGTATACTCAAAAATGGGTTGATCTGTTTCATGACCAGCCACTGATGAAAAGAGTGGAGACAGGCCATTATATCAAAGGGCTCCATAATCTTTTGAATGCCCATTTTGACCTTAGAAATCACCTGAAGTTCGCACAGACTCTTACTATTTTTGAAAATTTTTCGGAAACCGAAAGGGTCCGGATGAATGATAATTTCAGGATTCATTCTTATCTCTACCTTTCACAAGCGAAGATCAACCAGCATTTTTTAAATGGAAACTTCAGTGAAGGTGCCAGCCTCATTCCCGGCATAGAAAGCAAATTGAATGAATATGCACTTTTCATTGACTCCCACCGCGTACTGGTATTAACTTATAAGATCGCCAGTTTGTATTTTGGAAATGGGAATTATGATGCCTGCATCTTACAGCTGCAAAAGATCATCAATGATAATATCGGCCTGAGATACGACCTCCAGTGTTATGCAAGATTAATGCACCTGCTGGCCCACTATGAACTGGGCAACCATGAACTGATGGAATATCTCTCAAAATCTGTTTACCGGTTCATGTCAAAGATGCAGAACCTTACAAAAATAGAAGAAGAGATGATCCGGTTTTTAAGAAGATCCTATTATATCCCGCGATCTAAAATGAAACTGGAAATGGAAAAATTCCTGGAGAGGGTTCAGCCACTTGAAAAACACCGCTACCAGGCCAGGGTATTTGTATACCTTGATATTATATCCTGGGTAAAAAGCAAGGTATTCAATAGAAACATGAGCGACATCATTAAAGAAAAGTACCGTAATGATGTAAGAACGGCATTGAAAAGTCACAAAACCGTCACCTTAATTCCTCAAAAAACATTGTCCAGTTAAATTACATGAATAAAACAGCGGATGCTGTCCTTTGATTGTCATTTAAGTTGGAACCTGCAAAAAGAACCAGGCGGTAAAAACCGCCCGGGATCAATTATCTATTAAACATTATGAAACAGTTTGAACCACTGTTTCGCACATGAGAATGCAATAAAATTAGAAGGATTGATCAACTTCTTTTTGAAGAATTATGTGAACCATGAAAATAGATAAGTGTAACATGAAAATCAGAGCGGGAGTGAGTGTGATAGCGGGAGTGAGGAATGTTCATATGATATCAACCACTTGTAAGAAATTTAACCCGGTTATATAAGAGCGCATTTGATTAAGTAATATCCGGATGATATTTGACGTTGAAAAGTATTCACATTGCTAAGCAGAATAATTTGCGGAGCATTGATCATGCCGTAGAGAAGTAAGAACCAGCGTTAAAATTAAGACCATGGTAAACGACAGGATCCTGAAATATATTTTCATTGCCTTACCGGGTATTACAATTACTATAGTTGCTTTTTTATCCGGGAATTATACCTTCTCAACCGCTGATATCCTTTTTTATCTTTCATTCAGCACCCTCCTCTCCCATGTATGCATTCACCTGGCTGGATCCAATATTAAAAAAGGCCGTAGAAAAACGGGATCTGTAATACACCACAAATTTTCCATACTAATTATCAGTCCTCTCCAGGCCGGCCTGTTGACCTGTGCCGGAATTACAGCCTGGCAGCTTCTGGTGCAAAACCAGATACAAACAGTTGTAATCTTTTTTAGCATGGGCATCAGCATGTTCCTTACTCTGATGTATATTCTTGCCGACGAGGTCATTTTTCTGAATAATGAAAAAATTATCAATGAAAAAGTATTGATGCATCTCGACCGGGAATTACTGGATGCAGAAGTAAACCTATTGAAAAACGAACTGGATCCCCATTTTGTGTACAACACTTTAATGCCCCTGTATTACCTGGTTAAAACAGACCGGCCTACAGCGGAACAATTTGCCTGCAAGCTGATACAGGTATACCAGTATTTCCTCGAGAACCGGAATAATGATTTCATTTCCCTGAAGGAGGAACTGGAATTTATTGATAATTACCTTTTCCTGCTTCGCATCAGATATAAGGAAAGCATTTCAATAAGCTTCGCTCATACGGATTCAGTACAGTGGCAGATGATACTTCCTTTCAGTATCCAATTACTGATAGAAAATGCAATCAAGCATAACAGCTTTGACCAGGAACATCCCTTAAAAATCAGGATCGCGGCAGAAAAGGATTACCTGACAGTAAGCAACCAGATAAGTTATAAAAAAGACATTATCTATTCCACCAGGATTGGTTTAAAGAACCTTAGAACACGCTATAAACTATTATGCCAGCAAAACATAATTGTAACAGATCAAAAAGATTGTTTCATTGTTAAACTGCCCCTAAACCAAAGCCTGAAAATGAATGATCAGCATTATTATAATCGAAGACGATCCAATTAGTGCGGACCTGCTTGCAGATACGCTTAGGGAATTAAGGACCGATATAGACATCAGGAAAATACTGGGCAGTGTGAGCAATGCTGTTGATTATCTGAAAAACAATAACAGCATACATCTCATATTTTCAGATATACAGCTTCCTGATGGCTTATCCTTTTCCATATTTGAACAGGTAAAAGTTCATTGCCCTATTGTTTTTGTTTCAGCCTATGATAAATATATGGTGAATGTTTTTGATTATTGCGGCATTGATTATTTACTTAAACCCATTAGTCACCGCGACATCATTATGGCGCTTGCCAAATACACTACGCTTGAAAAACATTTTACCCAGCCGCTGAACCAGGGCATCCAGGAATTTCTGAAAAATAAAAAAACAAGAACCATTGTAAGAAAAGGAAATATGCTGGTTTCACTCCCCTTGTCGGAAGTGGTATTGTTCTATACCGAGAACATGGTGGTGTACGTATACGATAACAGTGGCCATAAATACATGATCGATAAAAGCCTTAATGTACTGGAAGAGGAGCTGGATCCACAGAATTTTATGCGGGTTAACCGGCAGTACATTCTCAATGTAAAATATGTTTATGGTTACAGGATCCATGACAGGGTGAAACTGCTGGTGATCCTCACTGTTAAGGAGATGAGCAATATGATAATTGTAGGACAGGAAAAGACAAGGATGTTTAAAGAGTGGATTTCGGAAGCCTAGGCTAAGGCTCTTACTTACCATCAGGAATTCATTTGCATGGCTGCCGCTTTTCTTTTTATTTTTAAGTCATGAACAACGAACTGCTTTTATCAAATATCAGGAAGCATGTTCCCTTAGCGAATGAAGAATGGCAATTTGTAGCCGGACTTATCACAGAACGGAATTTCAAAAGAGGCGCACTTATAAACAAAGAGGGCGAGGTAAACCGCTTTACCAATTTTATTGAGAAAGGAAGTGCAAGGGTATATTATATAAATGGCGATGGACAGGAACATGTAGTGCAACTCGGCATCCGGAATTGGTGGACCGGCGATTTCCCAAGTTTTATCACCCAACAAAAAGGAATGCTTTTTACGGAGGCACTTGAACAGACCACTCTCCAATCAGTTTCCTACGAAAATCTTCAGATAATTTATAAACGCATCCCCGTCTTTGAAAGGTTTTTCAGATTAATGATCCAGAATGCTTATGCCTCTTTTCAATACAGGCTCCTTCATAATTTGAGCATGGATGCTGAACAACGGTATCTGGTTTTCACTGAAATGTACCCGGATATGGAGGAACAGATCTCTCAAAAACATATTGCTTCCTATCTTGGAATGTCTGCTGAGTTCTTAAGCAGGATAAAAAAAAGAGTTCATGAAAGAAAGAAGAATAAAAAACAGATCCTTTAAAATGTTTTCCTTAAAAACAATCCTGCGTTTGCATAAACGGTTCCCGAAACTGAATACTCGTCAAAATTGATTCCTGCCCCCATTTGCATTTTTTTTCTTTGAATACCTGCTCTTATTAACTGGTAACTACGGTGGTGTTGCACCAGACTGGCATTGCTCATTATCTGTAACCGGAAATATGCCTGTACTCCAGTGGTTATAGCCGGCCGCCATTCAACAATGGAAAATAATTCAACTGACCCTTTCCTCACTAAATCTATCCTTGGTGTAATCACCACCATCAGGTGTTGGTGCGACAGTACATATTGAAGTGCCAGTGAGGCCTTATACCCGGAAGCTGAAGTATAAAAAAATCCTGCTTTAGCTGTCCATTTATTGCTGATGCCTGCAGTAATATACACCTGGTTCATGAGCTCATCTTTCTTATTCTTCCTCTCATTATCAACGGGATACTTTTTCAGGTACGAGGCTATATACTGCAAACCGAATTTCTTTTCCAGGTTCTGCACCATATTATGCTGATAGTGTACATAATTGTTTCCCGGCATTATTTCAACAGTAGCGGACTGGGAGCAAATGAAGCCTGACACCATGAGAAGGACCAACAGGGAGAAAATGTGTTTCATAATCATCTTTTGATCATCAAAAATGAAATCCATCACCCTTTAAAAAAATGAACTGGTTCAAGAAATTGAAATGCACTTTAAAAGATATTGATGAAGTCTGTTGATTAAATCCAAAAAACTTGAACCAGTTCATTTTTTTCAGCCTGGGCACTTACCAGTTTTGCATCACAAAAAATTTTTTTATGAAACATCTGTCTATTATTTACAAAACCAGTGCGCACCATACAGGACTTATCATCCGGATGGCCATTGCCCTGGTAATGTTACCTCATGGATGCCAGCTTGCCTTTGGGTGGTTTGGTGGAATGGGTTTTAACAACTCAATGCAATACCTTACAGCAATTGAAGGACTTCCCTGGTTACTTGCTTTTAATGTGATCTTTCTTCAGATTGCAGGTTCATTACTTATCCTTTTTGGATGTATGGGAAGATTTTTAGGCGCTTCAATGATCGTGCTATTTATTGGCATGATCGTAACTAGCCATTTACAGTATGGATTATTTATGAACTGGATGGGCAGCCAGGCAGGAGAAGGATTTGAGTTTCACCTATTGGCCATTGGCCTTTGCACCGCCCTGATGGCAGGCGGTTCAGGATCTTACTCCATTGACAGGCTGCTTTCCAGGCCTTAGGCCATTGGCTATCGGCTGCCTACCCCACCACTTCCGTACCCTCATGAATTTCATTTAAAAAACCGTTCAGGGTTTTTCCCCTGGACAGGTTTAATTTTTTTCTTAACCGGTAACGGCTGATCTCAACACCTCGTACCGTGATATTCATCATCTGGGCAATTTCCTTGGTAGCCAGTTTTAACTGCAAATAGGTACATACCTTCAGATCAGTACTGGTAAGATTGGGATAACGGGTCTTAAGTTTTTTTATAAAGTCATTATTGATCTCATCGAAATGCGCGGCAAACTGTTCCCAGCTTGAATTATTCCTTTCAATTTCATTTACCAGCTGAATGGCTCTTTTTACATCATGGTTTCCGCCGGTTTTCTTGTGGAGCTGCTGCAGTTCATCTTTCACTTTTATAAGGGCATCGCTTCGTTCAACAAGGTGCATGCTTACGTCGGCAAGTTCTTTGTTCTTATACACCATTTCATTGATCAGTTTTTCATTCTGTAATTTGATGATCTCCTTTTCATTTTTTTCCACTTCCAGCTGGTGTATATATTTTAATCTTTTTTGTTCTTCTTCAAACCTGGCCCTTTGACGCAGGAATTTTCTCTTCTGCCATCTATTTATAAGGTAGATGGCCGCTATCAAAAGCAACAGGTAACCCAGATATGCCCATAGTGTTTTAAACCAGGGTGGACTGATCACGAAATGATAGCTGAGTGTTTCTGATTCGTTGCCCAGGTTGTCAATTGCTTTTACTTCAAATGTATAAGGGCCATCGGGGAGATTGGTATATTCCTTTTCAGTTTTTGAAGTAGGCAAAGACCAAACTTTATCATATCCCTTCAGCCGGTAACTATAAACAATATTATTCTGAAGCCCGAATACGGGTGAGCTGAATTCAAAATGAAAAGAATTATTACTACTGGGAAAACGCAATTCCTCCTGTCCGCTGATCCAGGATGAGGAATCCCCATGCTGGTTAAAATAGCCGCCAAATATCAGGCTGTCCAGTTTTTCCGACAATTTTACCTGGGTCAATAAAATGCCTGGCTTCAGGGGCGCTGAAATATATTTTTTATAATTGAGATGGATGATCCCTGAATTGGAAGCTATGAAAATATTTTCCCTGTCGTATGGATAGATGTATTCAAATCCTGACAGGATCTTTCCGGTTAATTCAGGAAAATAGGTGATCGAATGATTTTTATTCCGGTCAAAACTTACCACACCTATTTTTTTATCCTCGCAAAACCAGATATTTCCATCTGCATCTTCATTCAGGTACTGGATGCCGGCCTTACCAAAAATGTTGAATAACTGTTTACTGGGAATGAATCTTCTGCTGGCAGCATCAAATTCATAAATACCTTTTTCCGTGGCGAATACCACCCTGTTCATGATCCTGTATACATTATTACGAAGTGTGGAAGGCAGCCCGTCTTTTTCAGTGAACAATTCATGTGTAAACGATCTTCCATCCTGCGCCAGCTTAATTCTATACACTCCCCTGTAAGGATGTGAAGCCCAGATGTTGTTATCATTATCAATGGTCAAAAAACGGAGCGACTCATACATGCCGCTGATCTCACCAAGGTTCAAAAAACCATTATTGTTGTATTCCAGCATGGAAAGTCCAACATAGGTTCCCGCCAGGATCCTTTTTGAAGGTGACACGGAAGAAGTTGGCACAAATATCCAGGCGCCCGCATCTTTTGTAAGCTGAAACAACTTTTTATTCTTTATAAGAAAACTGCCATTATGGTGCCCAAGCAATAATTCCTGGTTCACCTCATCAAGACGCCATGTTTGCCCGCTGCTGTTTTCAAGCTTTTGAAAATTACCCTTGGAAAAACTCAGGTCCTTTGCGGTTTTGGAAAGAGGTGCAACATAAGCGCCATCTGATGTGGCCACATACAATTCATTATTAAAAACCTTCACGGAATACCCTGATAACTCTTCAGGCTTTCCGGGTTTAATATATTTAATGGCCGAATTGTAGGCCACGAAGCTGATGCCGTTATCAAGACCGGTCCATAAATTATTATTCTTATCCAGGAAGATTGAAAGTACATTATTGGTTTGCAAACCCTCCTGCCTTGCTATCTGCTGAATCGTTTCACCATCTCTGTTGATCACAATACAACCCTCAGATGTAGTGCCCGCAACAAACTCACTGCTGTTGATCTTCTCCAGACAATAAATGTGGTTGCGGTAAAAACTTTGATCCGCACCGGTATTTTTTTTGGTAACCACACCATTGGCATATATATAAAGTCCGCCTTCCAGGGAACTTATCAAAAGACTGTCCTCTCCAATATCTACCACCCCGGTAATTTCAAAATTCACATTGGAACCACCCAGGGGTTGCCATTTATTATTAATGAACTGAAAAAGGCCTTTTTGTTTATCCTGGGCAATGAGTTTATCACCGGCCTTTTTCATGATATGCCAGCCTGTTTTAGCAGGATAGGTCTGGATCAAATCATTTTTGAATTCAAATATGCGGTCCCAGGTCCTAAAGAAAATGGACTGGTTAAACACTTCCGCTTCCCATACATCCGTAAAAGTTCTGTACTGTTCGGGAATGAGGTTTTTTAACGATGTATATTTTAAAATGCCCAGGCTATCGGGCGCAAAAAAACCCAGTTCATCCTGTCCGCCTGCATATATCCGGTTGCCGGAAAGGGCAATAGAACGAAGAATGGTTTTATTGGGCTGGGGATAGAGTTTCCAGTAAGTGCCATCAAAAGTGAGCAGTCCTTCATTATTGGCGAAATACATTCTGCCGGCAGCGTCCTGCTTTATATCCCAGGTCTGGCTGCCACCCTTAAAATCATTATTATGAAAATTGATAATCTGGGGTAAACCAATAGTATTTTGCCCAAACACACTACCGCAGGAAATCATTATCAAACAGAATGAAATCCATTTATTCATGCCTAAATATAATTAATGTTCAGATGTAGTATTGATGTATTTTAAATCCACTGAAAATCAATATTTTAATTTTATATGATGTAGATTTGATGTAGAGGTTTCTGAATCATCTAATATATATAAATACTAAATTTGATTCTGCTTACATTTTAATTGACTACTCAAAACTTAAAACTTGCGTATGAACAGACTCACTAAAGGGGTACTCCTTCCTCTTTTGCTGCTTTTATCTGCTTTTGCATGGTCTCAGAACAAAACGATTACAGGTAAGGTCACGGATCAATCCGGGCCGGTGATTGGTGCTTCAGTTATTGTAAAAAACAGTAACATTGGTACCACAACCGACCAGAATGGAAACTTTACACTGAGTGTTCCTGCAAATGCAGATGTACTTGTTATCAGTTCTATCGGTTACGGAACCAAAGAAGTTCCCCTGGTAGGAAATACATTTTCGGTTTCTCTTGAAAAATCTGCCGGCGCAAATCTTGATGAAATAGTGGTGGTAGGTTATGGCACACAGCGAAGAAGTGTGGTTACGGGTGCTATTTCAAGTGTTAAAGCCAAAGAACTGGAGAACATTCCCAATGGCCGCATTGAACAGGCCTTGCAGGGTAGGGTTTCCGGTGTAACCATCATGCAGAATTCCGGCCAGCCCGGTTCTCCTTCAACTATCAGGGTTAGGGGTATCACCACTTTTGGCGGTGGCAATAATCCTCTATGGGTGGTTGATGGCGTGGTAGTGGACGCGGGTGGAATTGGTTACCTCAACCAGAGTGATATCGAATCCATTGAAGTATTGAAAGATGCAGCATCGTCTGCCATCTATGGAACAAGAGCTGCAACCGGAGTAATACTGGTAACCACCAAGAAAGGGAAACCAGGTAAACTGTCTGTAAATTATAACGGATTTTATGGAGTTTCATCTCCTGACAGGATGCTGCAGGTGTTGAATGCCACTCAATATGCCGCGCTGATGAATGAAAGGTCGGTAGCCGGTGGCGGTCCGGTTGTATTCCCCGACATTTCAACTTTTGGAAAAGGAACCGACTGGCAAAGCGCCATTTTTAATGATAATGCCAAACGCTATTCCCATGAAATCAGTATGAACGGCGGAACGGACAGGTCTACTTTTTATATTTCTGCAGGAACACAAAATATTGATGGTATCGTGGCCACTGAAATTTCCAATTATAAAAAGTGGAGTTTCAGGCTGAATTCCACCCATAAGATCTCAAATGTTTTCACCTTTGGACAAACACTGGGATACACACGTCAGAAAACTATTGGATTGGGTAATACCAATAGTGAATATGGCGGACCTCTGAGTTCAGCCATTAATCTCGATCCCATTACTCCTTTAATAATAACAGATCCACTGGCCGCCAATGTAGCGCCTTATGTAAGCAATCCGGTTATCAGGGATCCTAACGGTAACCCTTACGGTATTTCCTCCATTGTTGGACAGGAAATGACCAATCCGATTGCTTATATTCAAACCAGGCTGGGACAATTCAACTGGTCGGACGATTTTGTAGGGAATGCCTACCTCGAAGCCAAACTAGGCAGCAGGTTCAAGGTCCGTTCTACCTTCGGTGCCAAACAGGCGTACTGGGGATTTCAGGGTTTTACCCCGGTGTTTTATCTGAATGCAACCAATGGTACTAATCAGAACAGCTATGGAAGGTCTGATAATAAAGGTGCCAACTGGAATATAGAAAACACAGTGACCTACCAGGAAATTTTTGGTGACCACGACCTGACCGTGTTATTGGGCCAGGGTGCATATGTTACCAATATTGGAGGCGGAACCGGCCTTACCCTTTTCAATCTTCCTATAACAAGCTATAAAGATGCAAGCTTTGGTTTTGACATTCCACAGGCAGACCGCACTTCAGGTTCGTCTGATTTTGTGGAACACAAACTCAGCTCATTATTTGGCCGTGTGAATTATAGTTACGAGGACAAATACCTGTTCACCGGTATTGTTCGCCGCGACGGGTCAACCAGATTCGGTGGCAACAATAAATTTGGTGTATTCCCTTCTTTCTCCGTAGGATGGAATATCAACAGGGAAAGTTTCTGGCCGGTGAATGATGTTATAAGATCATTGAAATTAAGAGGTGGCTATGGTGTGGTTGGTAATGATGCCATTGCAGATTTCCGTTACCTGGCAGTAGTGGGCGGCGGATATAATTATGCCATTGGAAATCTGGGCGCGGTAACAACCGGTTATGCTCCACGCACACTCGACAATCCGGACCTCCACTGGGAAGAAACATCTTCAACTGATATTGGTTTCGATGCACAGTTATTCAGGTCAATGAATCTTACCGTAAACTATTTCAAGAAAAAAACCTCAGGCATCCTTCGTCCTGTTACCATTCCCGGATATGTTGGTGTATCAGAACAACCCTGGGATAATATTGCAGACATGGAGAACAATGGAGTGGAAGTGGAACTGGGTTACCGTAACAGGATAGGACAGTTTGACCTTAGCCTGAATGGAAATGTAACTTACCTTAAGAATAAAGTTACTTTCATAGCAGATGATGCTGATTTCATTCCGGGTGAAGCTTCCTTCCAGTCCATGGGTCCAGTAACCAGGATCCAGGTAGGTGAATCATACAATAGCTTCTATGGTTATAAAACCAATGGCATTTTCCAGAATGAGGCGGAGATCAGTAATTATAAAAATCCTTCAGGCGGATTGGTTCAACCCAATGCACGTCCGGGCGATTTCCGCTGGCAGGACACCGATGGAGACGGATCCATTACAGAAGATGACAAGGTATTCCTGGGATCCAACATTCCTAAATACACCTTTGGCTTCACTTTACAATTAGCCTATAGCAATTTTGATTTCATGGCATTTGCACAAGGTGCCGCAGGCAATACCATTTTCCAGGGATTGCGCCGTCTTGACATTGGTAATGCAAACTATCCGGTCAGGGCTTTAAGCCGCTGGACAGGAGAAGGAACATCCAATGATTATCCGCGCCTGGTGAGCAATGATCCAAATGGAAACTTCACTAACATGTCTGATTTCTATCTTGAAGAAGGTGATTATGCCAGGTTGAAGATCCTGCAACTGGGTTACAGACTACCTGCCAGGTTGTTTGGAAATTCAGGCATCTCCGGCCTGCGTGTTTATTTCACTGCAGAAAATCTTCTGACATTAACTAACTATACCGGTTATGATCCTGAAGTTGGCGGTGGTGTATTTGGCATAGACAAAGGCCAGTACCCGCAGGCCCGTTCATTCTTAGGCGGAATTCAACTTCAATTCTAATTTAACAATCAAGGAATATGAAAAATATTAAAATAAATATCACGTTGCTGGCCGGCCTTATGCTGATGATGCTGCCGTCCTGCAAAAAAGATTTTGTGTCGATTCAGCCTGAAGGGCAGTTCCTTTCTGAGAATTATTACAAGAACGAAGAACAGGCCTACGCAGCACTGGTATCGGCTTATGATGTGTTGCGCAAGAATTCCGGTGGATTTGAAAACATGATCACCATGATGAATGCCGGTTCCGACGATAACTATGCAGGTGGTGGTAACTCTTCAGATGGAGCAGGTATCCAGGGTTTTTCCAATTATACCCTGAATGCCAACATCATGCCTGCCAGTTTCTGGAACGATCATTACCAGGGCATATTCAGATCTAATTTATTGCTGTTAAGATTACCCGAAATTGAAATGGGCGCGGCAGTAAAATCAAGAATGACAGCAGAAGCAAAAGCGCTTCGTGCTGTGTATTATTTCAACCTGGTAAGGATGTTCAAAAACATTCCATTGATCCTGGAACCGCTTACTACAGCCAATATGTATGAAGTAACACAGGTGCCTCCCGCCGATATATATGCGCAAATTGAAAAGGACCTTACTGAAGCCATTGCCGATCTGCCTACCAGCCTGGATCTTACCACCGAGGCAGGAAGGTTCACCAAAGGTGCTGCCCAGGCTATGCTTGGAAAAGTTTACCTCTATGAAGGGAAAAATGCTCTTGCAGCAGCACAGCTGGCCGAAGTAAATGGAACACCTGGACAAACCAGCCAGTATGGTTATAAACTGCTGGATAATTTTGCTGATCTCTGGGTATTCACCAATAAATTCCATTCTGAATCAATTCTTGAAGTGCTTCATACCAACCAGGCCAATTCCGACTGGGGTTTCTGGGGTTCAGGTGCCGACGAAGGCAATACGGTGAACCAGATGGTGGGACCAAGAAGTTATTCCAAAACAGCCGGATCTCCCGCCCCGAACATTCCATCAGGCTGGAGCTTTAATCCATGGACCCAGGACTTTTATGACCTTATTAAAACAGATCCGCGATTCAGCGAAACTGTTCTTGATATGAAAGCATTGAAGGCCGCAGGTTATGCAGATTATATTGAAGGTTACATGAACACCGGTTATTTCCTGAATAAATTCATTCCAACTACAGCCGATATCCGTCCGGGTGGTGGCGCTATGGAATTGAACTTCCAGCAAAACTCCTACATCATACGCCTGGCAGATACCTATTTAATGGAAGCAGAAGCATTAGGTGGAACAGGAGCAAGAGCACAGGCATTACTTGATGCCGTACGTGCAAGGGTTGGACTGCCATCAGTACCGGTTTCCATGTCAGCCATCAAAACTGAACGCAGGCTGGAACTTGCAGGTGAAGGTCACCGTTTCTTTGACCTTGTACGCTGGGGCGATGCGGCAACAGCACTTGCAAGCCGTGGATTTGTTGCAGGCAAGAATGAAATTTTCCCTATACCTGCAAGAGAATTACTTGGAACAAAACTGGTTCAGAATCCTAACTATTAATACTACCATCAATGAAGAAAATATTTTTAATATGCAGCGTGGTCACCTTGTTCTCAGCCATTACAGGGTGTGAGAAAAAAGAAGGGATAGATGATGATCTTTCCTTTCTTAATGGAGCGGCTTCTGCCAATAACAATTCCATTTTTGATATCACTAACGATAATTCGGGAATCGTAAAAATAACACCTACCGGGGAAGGTGCTTCTTCCTTTGTGGTGCAATACGGCCATGGTACCGGTGCCGGGTCTTCAGCAGTTGTAATGCCAGGTAACAGTACTTCGCATGCCTATCCTGAAGGAAGTTATACGGTGACCATTATTTCAAAAAGTATCTCAGGTCAGGAATCCACGGCCACTTATCCTTTACAGTTAACATACAGGGCTCCTGAAAATCTGAACGTCACAACCAATACAGAAGGTCATCTGCTAAAAGTGAAGGCAGAAGCTTTATATGCAGCTTCCTACCTTGTTTATTTTGGTGATGTTCCCAATGAAACGGGTACCCCGCTGGCAACAGGTGGCGAGGTGTCTCATAATTATGCAAATGCAGGCACCTATGATGTGAAAGTTGTTGCTTTAAGCGGCGGCGCTGCAACATCCGAAAAAATCACTTCGGTTACTATTACAGATCCTTTCCAATTACCAATAACATTTGAAGAAGGTTCTGTAAATTATTTCTTCGGGACCTTTGGTGGCGGACAACAATTTGCCAAAGTTGCCAATCCGGATCCATCAGGATTAAATACAAGCGCAACTGTTGGTAAGTTCACACGCGGATGGGAATGGTGGAGCGGTACCTACAGCCCGCTGAACAATCCTATCAATTTTGCCAATGGAAAGAAAATAAAAGTGCTGGCTTACAACCCCGACCCTGCTCTTATAGGCGCAAAACTGAATGTAGAGCTGGAATCAGGAAGTGTACCAAATGGCGTGGCAGTTTTAAAGACTGCGTTTACTACTTCGGGTGCATGGGAGGAACTGGTATTTGATTTCGGAACCATTGGCGCCATTCCTGCCAATGCCACATTTAACCAGCTGGTATTAAGATTCAATGATGCAGCTGATGGCGCTGTGCCTGGCGGACATGGAGCAATTATTTATGTTGACAATTTCAGATTAACCAACTAAAATATTATAAGATGATACGTTTATTAAAATACAGCTCTTTTGTTCTTGCCATGATACTGGTGATTGGCAGCTGCAAGAAAAAAGAGTACAGCATGGCACCTCTTACGGCGCCCACTGACATAACCATCAACACTGAAATCGTTGGACAGGATGGAACACATCCTGATGGTGATGGTTCAGGAGATGTAAACATTACACTAACCGGTAAAAATGTACTGTCGTGGAAGATCGATTACAATGCCAGTGATGGTATTGCTCTGGAACATCTGCCTACAGGTGCAGTTACAAGAAAATATACCCAGATCGGAACCAACACCTACCGCATCACGGTAGTTGCTTATGGTCCGGGAGCTACTGCAACCACATTAACAAAAGATATCCAGGTGAGAAGTGACTTTACGCCTGATCCAACCATAGTTGCCAACCTGGTTGGAACCGGTTCAAAAACCTGGAAAGTGGATAAAGACATACCTGCACATTTTGGTGTGGGCCCATGGTCTTCCGGCTCAACTTCACCTGAGTGGTGGTCTGCAGCTATCAATGAAAAAGTAGCCTGCTGCAATTGCTTTTATACAGCAACATTTACGTTCAGCCACGATGCAACAACTGGCAATTATAATCTGGCAGTAGCAAGTCCTGATGGTGCATTCACCAAAACAGGAGCGCTTGCAGGTGGCCTGCCAGGCATTCCAGCCGGTGGCGATGAAGGATGTTATACTTATTCAGGCGGCACATCAGCATTTTCATTTGTTCCCTCCGGCTCAGGCATTTCAGCTTCTGCACCATCTACCAAAACGGCCATACAGCTGGGAGGAAATAATACTTATATCGGATATGGAGCTGTATTAAAAGAATACGAGATCCTGTCCATCACACCAACAACACTGTATTTAAGAGTACAGGGAACAGAAACCGGCAATGCATGGTATTTAAAACTTAAAGCGATTTAAGGGAATCAAATCATTCCTTGAAAAACTTTTGTTCTCACATAGTAGCAATCGTTGAAGCAGAAAGCAGGGGGCAGCAATGCCCTTTGCTTTAATTCAACACGGGTAATTCATTTCACTGTATTATGGATCATTTAATACAGTTGATAAAGTCTGTTCGTATGTTAAAGCAGAAATCATTAATTCTTATTCTGACAGTTGGTTGCGGTATTTTATTTTCATGTGATAAGAAAGGCGGAGATGCGCCCGCACCCGTAGTACCTGTAGTGACCATTGATGATGCCACACTGGTAAGAACCTCTGCTGATGGTGTAATGAGATTTACGCTTGCGCTGAATAAAACAACCACTGTACCTGTATCAGTTGATTATACTTTAGAAGAAGGTACGGCAACGGCACCTGAACATTATACAGATGCCTCAGGCACCGTTACCATTCCTGCCAATCAAAGTTCAGGACAGATCCAGGTGCAGATAAAAGGTTCTCCAACTGACATCAGGGAAAGCAATCCCTGGTTTACAGTAAAATTAAGCAACCCCATTAACTGCCAGCTGGGTGCACTTTCTGCAAAGGGAACCATCATTGCGGAAAATGGATCAAATCTTCCTACAAACAATACGGGTTACTCCACGCCCCTGTCCTATCCCGGCTACACACTGGTTTGGAACGATGAATTTGATGGAAGTACACTGGATCTGAATGTATGGAACCAGGAAACAGGTAATGGGTCGGGAGGCTGGGGAAATAACGAACTGGAATTTTATACCAACAGTAAGAAAAATACTTTTTTGTCAAATGGGAACCTGATCATAGAAGCGCGCAAGGAGCCGGTAGGTGGTTTCAATTATTCTTCCGGCCGCATGACCACACAGAATAAAAAATCGTTTACGTTTGGAAGAATAGATATCAGGGCAAAACTTCCCATTGGAAAAGGTATCTGGCCTGCGCTGTGGATGTTGGGAAGTAATATAACAACCGTTGGATGGCCTTCATGCGGTGAGATCGACATCATGGAACTGATAGGTTCTTCGCCCTCCACATCTCATGGTACCATGCACTGGAAAGCTGCGAATGGCGCTGCTGTAAATAAAGGAGCTTCGTATAATCTTCCGTCAGGAAATTTTTCACAGCAGTTCCATGTTTTCAGCATCATCTGGACGCAGGACCAGATCCAATGGCTTGTAGATGATCATGTTTTTCTTACCACTACAAAAGCGGATGTTGGTACTGCCAATTACCCTTTCAATTCACCGCATTTTTTAATATTCAACGTTGCAGTGGGTGGCAACTGGCCTGGCGCGCCTGATGCAGGTACTGTATTTCCCCAGAGAATGTTTGTTGACTATGTAAGAGTATTTCAATGACGCTGATATTAATAACTCCGGCACTGCTGCCATTTAAATAATTTTCTATGCGCATAATCTATATGCTTATTATAGTTATTGGCCTGGTGGCCTGCTCTGCTTCACGCAATGAAACATCAGAAAACAACTGGAAACTTTCATGGAGCGATGAATTTGATTATAGCGGACTTCCCGATAGTAATAAATGGAGCTATGATACCGGCGGACACGGATGGGGCAACAATGAATTACAATATTATACCCAGGCCGACATTAATAATGTTGAAGTAAGTAATGGTACCTTGAAGCTCAGGGCCATTAAAGAAAAAACAGGCAACCGCGACTATTCTTCTGCACGACTGGTAACAAGGGGAAAAGAAGATTTCACTTATGGAAAAATTGAGATCAGGTCAAAACTTCCCGCCGGTCGCGGATTGTGGCCTGCATTCTGGATGCTGGGATCAAATGCAAATGAGGTGGGATGGCCCGACTGTGGCGAGATCGATATCATGGAGCATGTGGGGTTTGAAAAAGATTCTGTTTTTGGCACAGTGCATACCAAAACATACAATCATATTATCGGAACACAAAAAACAAAAAAGGCTTTTATTGAAGATCCTTATAATAACTGGCATACCTATTCCATTGAATGGACACCGGACCGTATGGATTTTTTAGTGGATGGCACCCTGTATAACCAGGTGATCAATGAAAATAAAACAAAAGCGGAATGGCCATTTGATGATCCCTTTTATATTCTGCTGAACATTGCCGTGGGCGGCAACCTGGGTGGAATGAAAGGAGTTGATACAACGGTTTTCCCGGCACAAATGGAAGTTGATTATATCCGTGTTTTTACAGATACAAATATTAAAAAATGATATTGAAAACAAATTCATTTTTCCAGTCACTGCCCTTGCTGATGGCAGCGGTTTTATTTTTCTCATCCTGTAACCAGGGCAGCGATGTGGAACCACCACCACCTCCTCCTC
>CAMPIQ010000061.1 GCA_946886475.1 uncultured Chitinophagales bacterium
AAAGAACGGAGGGTTCTCTGAAGCAGATAAGAACATGCTTGTGCACCCGGTGATATCGTCTGGCCAATATTCTTATAAATATATAAATGTAAGAGGATGCCAGCCTGATTCCCGGTCGCTTTTGAACCGGATGAAAAAGCTGATCGCTATCAGGAAAGAATGTCCGGAAATTGGCCTTGGTCAATTAATTATTTTTCATTCAAACAACCCCCGGTTGTTTATTCATTCCTATAAATGGAATGACCGGCAGGTTTATTTCATTCATAATCTTTCAGCTGAGGAGGTAGTATTTGAAAACAACTATGGATGGGAGATCAATTCACTGCTGGGATCAGAACGCGAAGGCAAAAAAACTTCAGGCCCAATAAAAGGTTTTGAATATAAATGGTTCAGAGTAAAACTTCAATAAATGTTTGGTTACCATGCGTCTCATGAACAGTTCAGCCCTAAAGCGCTATTGCACTACGTTGCATTGGCAGAGAAAGAAGGATTTTCATGTATCAGCTGTTCAGATCATTTTCATCCATGGAGTGAAAGACAGGGACAAAGTGGATTTTCCTTTGCATGGCTGGGAGCTGCCATGAATGTTTCCCTGCTTCCTTTTGGGGTGGTTTGCGCACCCGGCCAAAGGTATCATCCTGCAATAATTGCACAAGCCGCTGCAACACTTCAGCAAATGTTTCCTTCAAGATTTTGGATGGCCCTGGGAAGCGGCGAGGCATTGAACGAATGCATAACAGGAGATATCTGGCCTGGTAAGGAAGAAAGAAACAAGCGTTTACTGGAGTCGGTTCAGGTCATCAAAAATTTGTTTTCAGGTGAAAGGATAACTTATCATGGTAGAATAAAAATTGAACAAGCCAGACTATACACACTGCCTGAAATACCTCCTTTAATCCTGGGTGCGGCATTAACGGTTCCTACCGCCAGGTGGATGGGCAGTTGGGCCGATGGACTGATAACAGCACACAGGCCTTTTGAAGAGCTAAAAGAAATAGTTGATGCGTTCAGGAACAATGGTGGCCACGGCAAACCTGTTTATCTGAAACTTCAATTATCCTATGCACGTAATGAACGGGAAGCGATGGAGGGTGCATATGACCAATGGCGCAATAATGTTTTACCAGGGCTGGTGCTGGCTGAAATAAGCAGGGTTGAACAATTTGATGAACTCGGAAAACATGTTCAGCCAGAAGAATTAAGGGAAACCGTTTGTATATCATCCAACCTTCAAACTCATATTGAATGGATCAAAAAGGATATGGAGCTGGGATTTAAAAAGATCTTTCTACATAATGTGAACAGACAGCAGGAATTATTCATACATGAGTTTGGAAGAAAGGTGTTACCGCAATTACTCTCATAACTATGCAAAAAGAAAAAGAAAATCCCGTGATTCCTGAACCGCCAAAAGGTAAACGCATGCTTGCCTGGCTGGGCCCCGGATTTTTGTGGATGGTATCAGCTGCAGGTTCCGGCGAATTATTATTTACACCGAGGGTAGGTTCCATGTACGGTTATACATTACTGTGGGCATTATTTGCAGCCGTAATGCTTAAGTTTTTTATCAACAGGGAAATTGGAAGGTTTGCAGTTTGCACGGGGCGGTCGGTGATAGACGGATTTGCAAGTTTACATGGCTCATTTAAATGGTCTTTATGGATCATATTAATACCCCAATTACTGGTAGCAGTAATATCAATTGCCGGATTAGGTGGTGGCGCAGCTACAGCCTTAACGCTTATGCTCCCTGGTGATATACTCATCTGGATGATTGTGTCGGTGGTGCTGGCTACTGCATTGGTGGTTTGGGGAAAATATAAAGGAGTTGAAAAAGCTTCAGTCATACTTGCATCAGCATTGGCCATTGCTTCCATTACTGCAGCCATTATTGTGGCTCCTTCATTCAACGACCTTGCATCAGGTATGAAACCTAGGGTGCCGGCTGAGACCAAAATAGAAGAAATACTTCCCTGGCTGGGATTCATGATGTCCGGGGCAGCAGGACTCATGTGGTATTCATTCTGGATCCCCCAAAAAAAATATGGAATGGCAGGCGCTAAAGGTCACCAAACAGACAGCAGTGTGGCATTGCCTGATGTACGATCATTACCTGTAACAGAAAAGAAAAAACTAAAAGGGTGGATCAGGATGATGAGCCTGGATACAACCACTGCTGTAATAGGTACCGTGATCATCACCCTTTCATTTTTGATATTAGGAACAGAACTACTAAAACCAAAGGGTCTTGTACCTGAAGAAAATAAAGTGGCAGAAACGCTTGGACAAATATTGGGCAGTCTTTGGGGACCTGTAGGCTTCTGGTTCATGATCGTCAGTGTTTTTATTGGATTCTGGGATACCGTGTTGTCGGACCAGGATGGGCACAGCCGCGTTTTTACCAGCGGAACAAAACATTTGATGGGAAAAAAATTAAAAGGCAGGTGGTCGGATGAAAAATTCCTCAAAAGGCTTTTCGTGATCGTGGTGCTCACCATCATTCCTGTCATTCTATATATTGTAACAGGTAATCCGGTTGAACTGTTAAAACTTTCAGGCGCTATAGAAGCTGCGCATATACCGGTTGTTACAGGTCTCGTACTTTATCTGAACTGGAAAACCCTTCCCAAAGACCTGCAACCATCTACAGCTACCTGGATCATTACCATCATAGCAGGCTTATTTTTCGCGGCTTTTGCGATGGTATTCATTTTACAGGTGATGGGTGTGATCAGTTTATAAATTTTGATCGCTTTCCCAAACCATTGCAACCTTACCACGAGTACGCATGGCCTCAATGTATGTTATGGCTGCAGGGATTTCTTTATAGGAGAAAGTCTTTTCGATATGGGGCCTGACCTTTCCTTCCTGGATCAATAAAGCCAGCATATTCAGATCACTGGTGTTTGCCTCTGCGGTAAATTGGGCCAAAGGGAATTTGCTGACAGCCTTATTCAATAATACTGAGATCATATGTCCCATAGTAGTAAATCCAACCATAACACCACGTTGTCCCATACGCTTGTAGTCTTTATGTGAAAGATTTCCATTCACGTCAATTACAAGATCATATTTTCCATTGTGTTCATGAATGTTTTCTGTGTCGTATGCGATCACTTCGCGGGCACCTAAGGACCTTACAAAATCAACATTTTTACCGGAACAAACAGCGGTTACTTCAGCACCATAAGCTTTTGCAATCTGTACTGCAAAATGACCAACACCGCCTGAAGAACCATTGATCAGAACCTTTTCCCCTTTTTTAAGTTTACCATGGGTGACAATTGCCTGCAGGGCTGTAAGACCTGCAACCGGCACACTTGCCATTTGCCGAAAATCAAAACCCTCAGGCATTAGGGCACAAACATTGGCAGGCACACAAGTCCATTCGGCAAATGCTCCACCATTTAGTGTTTCACCAAATACACGGTCACCGGCTTTGAATTGCGTTACATTCTTTCCAATGGCTTCTACAATCCCCGCAAAATCAGCTCCCGGAATTTTGTATTGATCACCGGGATTGAACAAACCAAATGTAAACCTTGCAAAAAAAGGCTCACCGCGAATGATATGCCAGTCGGCAGGATTGGCTGAATTAGCCCGGATCCTGACCAGGATATGGTCATCTTTTATTACCGGTTTTGCTACTTCTTCAAACCGGAGTATTTCCGGTGCGCCATATTTAGTTCTGGTAAATGCTTTCATAATATTATTTTCTTTCAAAAATGTATTTGTTTTTAATTGCTTATTACTCCGGCTGTTCATGTTTTACTTCCATATGATTGGAGCTTTAACCATTTCCGGATTTTGTAAATCTTTAAAAGGCTTCTTCAACCAGTTCCATATTGACCATCATTCCCGCTGTTGTTCCCAGGGCCACAGCATTTGCCACAGTGCGCATACGGGAAGTATTATCACCACAGGCAAAAACACCCTGGACCGTTGTTTTTTGTAAGGCGTCAGTTCTTATGAAACCTTCATCCGTTATTTCACAGCCAAGCAACCGGGGAACATCGGAATGCTGTACAAAAGGAAGGCGGGCATACAATACTTCCAGTTCTGCTATAGAGCCGTCCTTGAAAACAATATTTTTGATTGACCCATTTTGCTGATCAAACAGTTCTATCTCCTTTTCAACAATATTGATATGATGCTTTAGCAGTTTTTCTCTTTGTTGCCCGGTGAGTAGTGATCTGCCATTCGTGTAAAGAGTAAGGTCATTTGTCCAGTTAGAAATCAGGGATGAAAATTCAAATCCCCTGTCCTCATTGGCAAGTATGCCGGTTTTCTTAAATCGCATTTCATAACCATGACAATATGGACAATGGAGCACCGATATACCCCAACATGCAGCAAAGCCTGGTATATCGGGCATTGTATCTTTAATGCCTGTTGCAAAAACCAGTTTTTTTGCTAAATAGGTTTCACCTGTTTGTACCTGTATTTCAAATCCATTTTGTTTTTTAGTTCCAGCTGAAACAGAAGCATCAAGAAATGAAACCGTATCATACCTGCTCACCTGCTGCTTTGCGATGGTGGCGATTTCACCCGGTGATCTACCGTCATTCGTCAAAAAGTTGTGCGAATGCGGTGTTTGTTTATTGCAGGCATTTCCATTATCAATGATCAAAACCTTTCTCAAGGCCCTGCCCAATGCCATGCCGGCAGCCAGCCCCGAATAACTGCCGCCAACAATTATAACTTCGTAATGTTTATCTGATCTCATTGTTTTTATTCAGGCTTTGATTTAAAAAGATGAAGGCCATTCTGCATGTAACCATTTACAACTGAAATACAGTTCCATGCTGGTATCCTGCTTGGTTTCCGGAATCATAGGTTATTTTGACCGGCCTTTTTTTGTTATGCCACGAATAAAGAAATCCACCAGGGGCACGCCTATAAACATCATCCATGGCACCAGGGTAATGGTAAGAATGAATGTACGCTGATAAAGTGCCAGGGAAGATAATTGATGTCCGAAAAGAAAAAGAAATAATGTAATAGATGGGTAGATCACCATCCAGATCTTGAGAGACATAAAGAGTCTTGCATTTACTTTCATGCTGATTGGTTTTTTAATTATTTAATTCATCACAAAAGTAGAATTGAGTGCAGGGGCCATGGTAGGATATTCATCAATTTAGGCAGGATTTATTTGAAATTCTTCCGGAACGCTTCCGGTGAATGGCCTGTATGTTTTTTAAAGAACCTGATAAAATAGGAAACATCCTCATAACCTAAATGATCCCCTATATCCTTTATCTGACCGGATGTGGCAAGTAAATATCTTTTAGCCTCCAGAATAATTTGTTCGTTAATAAGATCCGAAACGGTTTTACCAACTGTGCGCTTTGTTATGGCATTCAGCTGGTATGAGGACAAACTTAGCAAACCGGCATATTGGGTAACATTTTTCATATGTGCAATATTGGCTTCCAGTAACCCGATAAACTCCTCATAACGGTCCTGGGTATAGCCAATATTTGCCTGTGCATTGGTTTGAGGATCCAGGCTTTGCCGGATATATTCTATAAAGAAAAGGTCAAGGTTTGCTTTTATAGCTTCGATATAACCTTCGCGCTTTGTAGTAAATTCTTCGAATACATTGGATAAGGTGGAATGCATTTTTAAAAAACCTTCAGATTCCGTTTTACAATAATTCCTGCCTGAAGCTTTTTTCCATCTTTTGTCCGTAATGGTATTTTTCGCCTGATAAAAGAAAAGATCAAACTCCATCAAAAAACCTGTGCTCTCTGCATTCAGTTCCAGTCTGTGCACCTGGCCCGGACGAAGGATAAACACAGAATGATCCTGTATCTCATATTTTATGAAGTCTATTTCATGAAAACCTTTTCCTTTATGCAGCGCAAGCACAAAAAAGAAATCGTGTTTATGAAGGTCGTGAACCAGGTCGTTTCCATTCAACACCTGTTTAAGATCGCGGATACTGAACCGGCCGGCATTAAGCGTTTGGGCAATTTTTCTGACCGGTATGGTTTTCATCAATGAAGTTTGTTCAGGTGAACCAGACCCTGCAATTTACCTGTTAATATTTCAACGGCAAACTATAATAGAAACCACTCAACCGGAATGGCTGTACCTATATAATTACCTCATGGTTTGTATTGTGGTGGCTCACTGATCAGGTAGTTTGAAAGATCATAAGTACATGCTCCTTACCGCAACAAAAGGAATAGCCGAACTTTATATAGATAGAAAGTAATTTCTAACCTTTAATCTTTAAGCTATGGCACATAACCAAATGTATCAGTCATGCATAGACGCCTGCCTGCGTTGCGCCTCAATTTGTAACCATTGCGCATCCGCCTGTTTACAGGAAGAAGATGTGAAAATGATGGCCCGTTGTATTCAACTCGATATGGAGTGTGCGGCAATTTGTTATGCGGCAGCCCAGGTAATGAGCATGAACGGACAGTATGCCGAAGAATTATGCCGGGTATGTGCAGATATTTGTTTTGCCTGCGGTGAAGAATGTGAAAGACATTCAAAAATGGAACACTGCAGGGAGTGCGCGGAAGCCTGCCGGCAGTGTGCAGAAGAATGCAGGAAAATGGCAAATGCTACGGTTTGATAACAATGAGGCTGTCGCAAATCCAGCGATGGCCTCTTTTTGAATTCAACATAAAGCAATCATTTTTGCCTGGTTACAGGGTAAAAGTGATGATTTTATGCTGATAACTTAACCATGTAGTTTATCAATAATACAAAGGCTATCCGCTCACTCCCACAAAAAGATTGTTGAATCCTTTTTTACAGGGAACCTTTGTTGAAATTGTGTATTTAAAATCACCGGGAATAAATTCACTAAGGATATAGAATCATAAAACCCGGAATAGTTACCGGAAGGGAGATGAACTGCGCAGAGGTTATTAAAATAATACTGTCTTGCATCCGGTTCCTGAAAATAACGGAAGCCATGGTCACCTGCCAGCATAAGGACTGGCGGTGCTGCTGATAATTTAAGAATACTGTCACACATTTCAATGATCCTGCTATTGCAATACTGCAGGTATTCTACATAATTCCTTTTGCTATATTGCTTTCCTTCAACCAGACTATCCAATGGAAGCGGCGAGCCTTTTGAATTAAAATAATAAGGATAGTGCGGCATCATGAGATGCGTATATACAAACTTTGACCTTTCCTTTGTTTTTGCAGCATTCAGAGTGAGACTGATGAATTCATTATTGTTGTGAAGATGAGAGTAAGTAATTCGTTTTTGCAGGAACCTGCTGTGCCAAATACCGGTATTGATATTAAAAAGAATATCCTTCCACACCCTACTCAGGAAAGTTTGGGAAGTGATGAGTTTTGTTCCCGTGGATATGAAATCATCCGAATGAATGGCCTGCCGGTCCTTGAGATCAAAAATTGAATAATTGTGAATCTCATAATTGTTTTGATCCAAAAACCCGATCACACTGTTTTCCCTGATCATGCTGTACGCATAATTTAAATTGCCCGGCCCCTTTGTTTTCATATTAAGGTCCAGGTAGGTCATATTGAGCATGGACGCCAATGAAAATGGCGTGTAGTTGTAATTGGAAAAACTATTGGCTGCAACGTAAAAGCCTTTACGGCGTAGTTCATTTTCGAAACTGGAATTATCGAAACCGAATTTTTTTCTGAGGGCGGTATTACCCGAGTACCCATCCAGGATAATAAGATAGATATCGGGCCTGGAGCAGGTATCGCAGGCAGATCCCGTTAAAAGGGCATTGCTCTTTAAGGGAACGGGTTCAATTAAGATCCAGGATAACCGCACAACATCCATTACCAATAGCAATAGAAAAAGAACATTCAGGTAAACAATTGATTTATGAAAAGGTGCTTTTTTATTTTTTACCCAAACGATCATCAAAAAGATCAGGATAAAGCAAAGAGGCAGGATGAAAAGGTATCTGACAAAGAATGTCCCCTCAAAATGCTTTTCCAGGAGGTCCTGGATGTTACCGAAAAAAAAATTAAAGGCCAGAAAAACAAAAGCAACCATAGCGGCCTTTTGAAAATCTTTAAAGAACCAAAAAATAATACCCATTATCAAAGTGCCGGCCGCCAGGTAAACGAGTACCAGAAAGAAAGCATTTTTCAGTGGAACAGAGGGATAATGTTCAACAAAGCCATGGAATACAAAGAACAGGGGAAGCAGGAAAAGAAACAGGGGATATTTTCTGAAAAAATTCATAAGCAGAAGAATAACCAGTTCTAAGGTAATTCATACTGAGAAATAAGAGCGGGAGGGTGGACAATTCAATCATTCGATCCGCACCCTGTGGGATATTCTATAGATAAAAAATGCAAAAGGTAAAATGTAAAAAAGAGAGCGAGGCTAATCGATCACTTTTTTCCCTCACGCTCTTTTTTTGTAGCCTTAGGTAGAGAGAGTTCGACCTTAAATGAAAAATCCGCCTTCGCTAAAGCTTCGGCGGACACAGTAGCCTCGACAGGAATCGAACCTGTATCTAAAGTTTAGGAAACTTCTATTCTATCCATTGAACTACGAGGCCAAATTAGGTGCGGAGAAAGAGAAAGGGTGCGGCGCACTCTGCTTTCTTTCTCCACTCTATTTTCCCGGGGCTGCAATATTAAAGCCTTTTTGATAAATGAAACCCTTAAAATAATAAATGGAAATAAAGCTCCGGCAGTGAAGAATTTGCCGTGCAGTCTCAAAGCCCCCAGCTTGCAGGTCAAAACTCACAACTCCCAGCTCAAAGCTCACAGCTCATTGCTATATTTGCACCCCCTAAGCACTCAATATGAAATTTTACAACTGGTTAATTAAATACCGATTATATATAGGTCTGGTCCTGATCCTGGCAGGTGTGGCGCTCAATCTCACCATTAGTGGGTTCTGGCCTGTATTTCCACTTTACCTTGTGGGACTGATATTGATAGCAGGGCATTTCTTTTTTGGCCCGCTCCGCCTGATCCAGGAACACATGGAAAGCGGAAATATGGAAGAAGCGGAAAAGATCGTGAACTCCATCAAATATCCAAACCTGCTTTATAAACCCATCCGCTCCGTTTATTATACCCTGAAAGGGAACATGGCGATGATGAAACAGGACTTTGATTCTGCAGAAAAAAATATGAAAAAAGGCCTTGACCTGGGTATGCCTATGAAGGAAGCAGAAGGCGCGAGCATGCTTCAAATGGGTATGCTGGCCATGCAAAAGAATGACCTGCGCCAGGCTGAAAGCTATATCCGTCAGGCTTTGCGTAAAGGTTTACCCGACAAGGAAAACCAGGCAGCTGCCTATCTGCAGATGTGCAGCCTGATGATGAATAAAAGAGAGTTCCGCGCCGCCAAAGATTTTTTCAGAAAAGCAAAGGCCCTCAGGCCCACAACCCCTCAGATAGTTGACCAGATCAAACAGATCGAGAAATATATTTCGAGGATACCAGGGTGAGGAACAGATGAACAGGGAGCAAGGATTTTTGAATGTTGAATGCTGACCTTTCAATTCGTCAGGACATGAATTGGACTCCTAAATCCTTACCACTTCCACCACTGAATCCAGATTGAGGGGTCCGTAAATATGCGGGAATTCTTCATTGATGGACGGGGCCAGGTCAAATTGCAAGGGCGACCGGAGTTGAGCCGTATCAATAACAAGCTTCAATAAATTCTCCCTTCCGCTGAAATATCTTTCCAATACGCCCTCTACCTGATGATCCTGACTACAATGTATAAATCCTTCAGATTGAAGTGAAGGATCTGTATAAAATCCCTGTTCCAGTGCATTTTCCCATTGATTTACTGAAGTGATGTGATAAATAATTGCCATGAGATGCAGATCGATTTTAATTGTAAAGACCAGGCGCTTGCATATGTAATGGGACAAAAGTTAAGCTTGCAATTAATAGTTTCGGCCTGTAGAACAAACTTAGATCATAATCCACAGAAGAAAATTATGTTCCTATATTTATCCCTGCTTACGATGAAAAACAAAACTTTACTCTTTCTTATTTTTTTGCAATTGATCGCAACATTCAGCTTGAATGCACAGAACAGCAGGATACAGGTTCCGCAATTCATAGCCCGCTCTTACCTTAACCTCAATATTGGCCATATCAGCACGCCTCTATCGGCAAAACAACTGGAGAATGGCTATCAGGCAGAATCTATCGAAAGCTCACATTTGGGTATACGGCTGGTTTTTCTTGGATACCGGTTCAATCAACATCTTTCCGGGCAGGTGAGTTACTGGAAACCTGTAAGCTATACCCTGTACAAAAACATTAATGGAGATGGAAAAGCACATTCAGTATGGATCCATCAGGGTACCCTCACCCTGAAATCACAGATACCTGTTGGAAAAAAACTTTCCCTGTATGGTGAAGCCGGCTTTGGCATAGTAACAAGAAAAGGTTTTAAGATAGACAATGCAGATGTTGTTAAAAGTTCTTCCGATGCTAACCTGGTTACTGGTGCAGGACTGGAATACCATATCAGCAAAAACTGGGACCTCATTGCCGGAACAACCTATTCACCCGGAATAAAAAAAACCAATCAACCACATACCATTTTCCATTCGGCCGGAATAAAATATAATCTTCACCCCCTTACACCAGATAAACTGGAAGCGAATGCAAAAGGAAATCATTTTTTCCCGCACCAGCTTTTGCAATTTGGCTACTCAACAAAGAATTTCGGTTATGGCGTCAATAATTTCTTTTCCAAAGGACCTGTTCCCATTTTCTGGGGCGGAAAGATCCATATATCAAAAGGCGCTTTCCTCAAATACCAGCGTAATATCTTTCACACAAAAAAATTCTTCTCGTTCGATATCGGAACTTCAATTGGATGGTGGCAGGGCGATCAACTCAAAGAAAATATTTACACCATTTCTGCCTATCCTTTGTTCAGGTTTAGTTTACTCCGTACAAAACCCGCAGATTTTTATTTTAACTATTGCGTTGCCGGACCCAGTTATATATCTAAAACAATGATCGATGGAAAAAATTCAGGAAGGCATTTTACCTTCCAGGATTTTATGGGTATTGGAATGTTTGCAGGTAAGAACAGGCATCTGAATGCGGAAGTGCTGATCAATCATTATTCCAATGGAAATATCTTTCCGGATAATGCCGGACTTAAAATTCCACTCACCTTTACTTTAGGGTATGCCTGGTAACAATAAGGTTTAAAAAGATCTGATTATACCTAAAGGAAACCAACACGGGACTGAAACTCCCGAAACGCTGGCCATTTTATTGCATTGGTAAAACATGGGATACAGTGAAATCGTTCACGCGGAACTAAAAGCATGGCAAAAACGCATGCAGCGAAAACCCTCGCTGGTGAACAGGCTTTCAAAGGGCATGCAGGTAAAGATCAACAGTTATATTCCGGAAAAAGTTCATCAAACACTTACTTCCATTATCAAACAAATGATCAGGAGTGTATTGTTTGGTGCAAAATTTACTGCCCGTCAGCCGAGACCTGTAGTAAATATGGCCGATACCGAAACCGCGATCATGCAGCTGATCAGCAATTATAAAAAAACCGCGGCTGCAGAGGGCGGAGTAACCGGTGCAGGTGGATTTTTCCTGGCGCTCGCCGATTTTCCCATTTTATTAGGGATCAAATTAAAGATGCTTTTTGATATAGCTTCCAATTATGGATTTGATGTAAAGGATTATAAAGAAAGATTGTATATACTTTATATTTTTCAGTTGGCCTTCAGCAGTCAGGAACACCGGAGAAATGTTTATAGCCAGATCGTGGACTGGGATATAAAGAAAGAAAAACTACCTGATGATATCCATCAGTTTGACTGGCGAAGTTTTCAACAGGAATACCGGGATTATATCGACCTGGCAAAAATGGCCCAGCTTATACCGGGTATTGGTGCTGTTGTAGGCGTTATTGTAAATTACAAACTGATTCAAAAACTGGGCGTAACGGCTATGAATGCATATAGGATGAGGCTGCTGCATGAAAGTTCAAACGGATAGATCAGGACTTATCAGCCAATAAATCAACCGTATTACCCATCTCTTACCTAAATATTTGAAGGTCTATAATTAAGGAAAGCTTGTGCCTTTTTATAATGCGCCCGCTTCGGCACACAATTGGTATTATCTACACATCCTGTGAGCCATTAAATAGTGTGTTATGGAAAAGGTTTATTTACTACTCAGGAACAATAAAGAAACTGGTCCTTTTACAATTCAGGAGTTATTGTTACAAAAGCTGAGTCCAACAGACATGATCTGGGTGGAAGGAAAAAGTACTGCATGGACATTCCTGAATGAAATGGAATTGAATTTTCATCAGGACGATCCGGTTCAACACATTTCTGATGCGCCACGTTCAAAGCATATTGGGGATGAAATAGAACAAAAAGCGGATGAGATCAGGAAAAGAGCATTGTCTTACAAACCCCGGCCGCTGGTAATACATTCAGATCCTTCTTCAAATGATTCAAGCTATTCAGGAGGCTTTCTCAATGCTGATGATACCATTGAAATCATAAACCACAATAAAGAAAAAAATAAGACATTCAACGAAGTGATCATGACCTCCGTCATTATCCTGCTGTTTGCAGGTGGATTATACGCCGGAAGTACTTTAATACACTCAAGAAAAGAGATCATTAGTCCAGCTGCAACCAGAGTAACCCCTCCGGAGAAAACCGTTTCGCCAAAAGAACAACATGCCAGTGTTTCACCGGTTGAAAGCAACCCTTCCCCATACATCATTACGGCTTCTACTGACAGCAGCGCAGGAATAGAAAACAAATCCAGACCTAATATAAAAACGAATTACAGCACGCTGGCTTCAGGATCTGATGTGGATACCGCATCCAAAAAAGCTGTTCCAATACAGCCCATTCCTGTTATTGTGAAAAATGAAGAAGTTTCATCCGCATTAACATTACCTGCCGGAGAATTGGAAACTGAAATAGCGTCCAAACCAAAAAAGAAAACAGAAACAGAAAAAAAAGAGGTGGCCCGGGACAATACGACAGAAAATAAAAAGCAGTCTGAAGTGAAAAAAGATAAGACTGAAGACCAGGATAAAAAGAAAGGCCTGGGTGAGGCCTTAAAAGATATTTTCAAAAAGAAGAAAAAAGACAAAAAGGATAATTAAGGTTCCTGTGCTGACATTTTAATGATGTTACATTTTTTTAAAACAGCAATTACCGGATAGGTCAGGTCAAATTCACCTCTTTTTGCAGCGAAATTACTCCTGGAAGGAAACTTATGGTGATTGTTGTGATATCCTTCTCCCATCATCAGCAGATCAACTTTAAAAAGGTTTTTTGAAGTATTATCAGTTTCAAAATTGACATCGCCATATTTATGCGCGAACCAGTTAATGATGACACCATGAACCGGTCCCATTGTAATATGGAATGGTATCAGCAGGTACCACCAGGCTGAAGGAGCAAAGACTATATAAAACCATACATATACAGCCGACCATAATATTCTTGAATACCAGGTGTTACCCCACCAGTCAAACCATTTCCAGTCGGGAACATTTTTAGTAAATCTTTCCTCTACTTTCATCTTCCCATACATGATGCCCACATAGGTGATACTGGTTCGCCACATCATACTGATCACATTTTTATCGTATGAGGGCGAATGCGGATCATTCTCCGTATCCGTATAAGCATGGTGTATGCGGTGCATGATAGCATAAACCCTTGGACTCATATAAGAAGAACCCTGAGTGATATAGGCAAAAATGAAAAATACCCGTTCCCAGAATTTATTCATGGTAAAAGCCCTGTGGGCTGCATACCTGTGCTGGAAAAAGGTTTGGGAGAAAAGTGATAAATACCAGTGTAAAACAAAGAAAATAAGGATCGCTGCCATAATGATTAAGGGATATGCTTCTAAAATAGAATGTACCGCTTTCTGATAAAAACAGAAGCAGGAAAGCGCAAAAATAGGAGGTTTGAAGGGTATTTGATGCATGAGCTGGTTAGCAAACTAATCTTCAACTGGTTTAAGACAGGACCATTTAAAACCCCTCCCTGCAAAACTCATTTGTTAAAACATTCCAAAAGCAAATCCGGCAATTATGTAAATATTATGGTGGATACATCATAGCTCAAACTTGACTATATGAGAACGTATATTAAACCTCTGGCCATTGCGGGCCTCCTGTTGTCTTTCTCAGTAATTTTTTCTTCCTCCAACTCTTTAAAAGATGCACATCCGGAAGTGGCTGATACCAGTTCTTCCAGAATCCAGGTAGCCATTCTTTTAGACGTAAGTGGAAGTATGGATGGATTGATTGAACAGGCAAAAGCCCAGTTATGGAATATGGTAAGTGTAATGGGCAGGGCGAAGTGTAACAATATTTCACCCCGGATTGAAATTGCTTTATACGAATATGGACGCACCACCAATAGTGTAAAGGATGGCTATGTAAAACAGATCTCAGGCTTTACGTCCGATCTTGACCAGCTATCCAAATATCTATTTGCTTTGAATACAAACGGCGGAGATGAATTTTGCGGACATGTAATGTACACTTCTCTTAAAGACCTGGCCTGGGATAAGTCGAAGGACAGTTATAAGGTTATGTTCATAGCCGGCAATGAAGATTTTTTACAGGGAAATATTAGCTGGACCAAAGCCTGTGAAGAAGCCAGAAAAAAAGGTGTGATCGTAAATACAATTTATTGCGGCGACAGGATGCAGGGCATCAAAGAACACTGGAACCTCAATACAGAATGCGGAAGCGGCAGTTATACCAATATCAACCATGGCGCAAGAATAGAAGACATCCCTACGCCTTATGATAGTGTGATATTCACGCTCAATACAAAATTGAACAACACCTATATTGCATATGGCTCATTGGGTGAAGAATCATTGAATAAGCAACAGGAGGTTGACCAGTTGAATTACAGCATGAATAAATCTGTTGCGGCAGCCAGGGTTGCCGTAAAAGGTAAAAAGGGTTTGTATAAGAATACAGGCTGGGATCTGGTTGACGCCTATGAAGCGGATTCCAGTTTTATCAGCCGGGTTGATATGAAAACATTGCCTGATAAATTAAAAAATTTAAGCCGCGAACAACTTAAAACCTATGTAGTGAAAACAAACGGGGAAAGATCAGGCATCCAAAAAGAAATAGAAAGGATCAATACACAACGGGAAGCTTTTCTGGTTGCTGAAAAAACAAAAAGGGCCTCAGGGCAGGTGGCAACCCTGGAATCAGAAATAGAAAAAATTATTAAAGTGCAGGCGCAGCGGTTTAAAATGGTTATTGAATAAGTTTTTAAGCCATTGTGTCTTGGGATTTTAATGAAAATAAATCTAACATAATGGAGATCTCTACAAAACCCACGGTTTCAACCGTGGGTTAATTGTTTCCAGGCTCTTTAGGTTAATGGTTTCAACCATTTACCCCGGATTCCTCCTTGATCTAAAATGGTTCATGGGTAACCCATTAAAATGGTTGTGCGGCGGTCGTTTGGGTTTCACCAACCCACGGTTGAAACCGTGGGCTATGGTGACAGGATTTTTTGTTTCATGATCATGCCAAATCCCATGGGAATTTCTTCCATGTTGATGTCAGACAATCTTTTTATGTGGTTAAATAAAATCCAGACATGTAACGTCAGGCCATTTTCAGAATAGCGTGAATTATGTTTTTAAAATGAAAATTGGGATCTCCTCCATAGCCCACGGTTTCAACCGTGGGTTAGTTGGTTTTTCAGATCTGGATTAATGGTTTCAACCATTTACCAATGCTTGGTCATTGAACCGAATATTTCATTGGTAAACCATTAAAATGGTTGTGCGGCGGTCATTTGGGTTTCACCAACCCAAGGTTGAAACCGTGGGCTATGGTGGGAGGCATTTTTCATGGTGATCCCCAGCGAGCCCTGAACAAAGGTTAGCATTGAACCGTGATCCGGATCCGATTTGAGGAAAGAATAACATTCTTCCAGTGCAGCTTCCTTTATTTTTGTTTTCCATTTTTTAAATTATGATCGGAAAGGTGCTTACTGTAGCCGGACTTGCAAGCTTTGAGATCTACGCCGCCATCCCGGCAGGATTTGCATTTGGATTATCTCCCTATATCATTTTCTTTTCTACAGTTGCAGGCGGAATTGCCGGTGTATTTGTTGCTGCTTTTCTAGGTGACAGGATAAGGAGGTTTTTTACCAAAAAGAAAAAAGCTGCTGTTGAAAAACCAAAAACTGGCCTGGGACACCGAATATGGGAAAAATATGGCATTATCGGACTGGGTTTTTTTGGAACGATGACGGTTGGAGCTCCTGCAAGCATTGCGGTGGGTGTGGGATTTAACGCATCTATTCAAAAACTGATCACCTGGTGTTGCATTGGTGTGATTGCCAGGTGTATGTTATTTACCGCTATCGGTCATTTCGGATTGCAGTTGTTCTGATCATTTTTCAATCCAGATGATCGAATTTTTTGTTCCAAACTCATTTTGCTCCCATTGCTTATTGTCAGGATCTATGATCCATTTTCCATCCACAAAAAATTTATATCGCACTTTGCCGGGTGCCAGATGAAGGGAAAAGACCCAGTCATCACCTTCTTTATTCATCATGATACCATTTGCATCCCATCCGTTAAAATCACCGGAAAGCATTACTTTACCAGCCTGTCCATAATTTTTAAGCCTGAAACTGTAATTGGGTTCTACCACCAGAAAAGAATTTCCATCTTTTACCTTTACAGGATTGGCCGGATCGCTGATCCATTTATCATCCACCTTAAATTTATATTCATGATTGCCTGCACTGATCACATAGGGCAGCTGCCATCCTCCAGGAATTTTTTCCATTGACAATTCTGAATCCCGCCATCCATTAAAAGAACCCACCAGCATAACTTTCCCGGCATTTTCAAATCCCTTTAAAGTAAATAGGTGTGGTTTACCTATACTAATAATAGAATTAAAACCTCCATGCCCATCCGGAATTCTTTTTTCATTTTTTTCATCCGGCAACCACTTACCATCAACAACAAATTTATAACTATGCGTACCGTTTGCCAGATACACCGGAAGCGTCCAGCCATTGGCAGTTTTTACCATGGATAGTTCCCTGGGCTTCCATTTATTAAAGCTCCCACTCAGATAAACCTGCTTTGCATCCGAGAATCCTTCCATGTTGAAAACAACATTCGTTTTGAAAAAAACAGAATTAATGTTTCCCTGACCATCATTTTCCTTTATTAAATTATCAGGATCAACCATCCAGTTACCATCTGGTATGAATTTATACCAATACTTTCCAGGACTGAGCCTTACATCAGCTATCCAGCCACTGTCTGTTTCGGTCATCATTAGTGCATCAGGCATCCAGTTATTGAAACTCCCTGCCAGCATAACCCTGCTCGCACTTGCATGTCCTTTCAGAAAGAACCTCACAATTGAATCATTTACTACAAACTGATAACGGTTCCGGACCCTGTTGTAGCCAAATTGAACGGCATTACTTACAGCAGGAAACCGCTGGGAAAAATCAGGATTGTCCTGGGAAAATAAAATTTTATGCCCGGGGTTAATGATCTCATCAACGGCAAATAATTGTTTACTGATCACAACCCCGGTTTCATTATTGATATTGATATCCCAACCCATATTTTTAAGAGAGTCTTCAATACCGGTTCTGATAAAATAACTGAGGTCCAGGTCGGAAAGATTGAATTGTTTAACGAAACTATCCAGTTCAGGTCCTGTGATTTTTTTAGGCAATTGAATATACATTTTACCATCCCTGATGGTATATGATTTTTGCTGGGTGTACGCTTTCATCGCGAATACCAGAAGCATAAGCAGGCAGGCAATACCGGCACGGATCCTAATATGTTTGATGCCCCTCATTTCCATATATACATTTTGCGCCTTACAAAGTTAAACCCTATTTTATGCAGGGAAAGAAAATCAAAACCCAAAACCCCATCCACACAACCTGAATAAGAAAAACAACTTCCCTCAAGATTGGTTATTAAAACCGGCATGTTCCCAAAATCCTGGTTACCGATCTTCATGGTGGCCAGATTACCATAAAGTGCTTCCACTTTTTTATTATTGGAGCCCGTTAGCAATACCCTTTTTGTAATAGTAACCGTTTCAAATATTTTATCCGGCAACCGGCTGTCCAGAATATTGGATTCGGCGGCACAATCGACCACCAGTTTTAATTTTTTGCCTGCCAGGTAGGTGGTTGCAATAATCCTGTTATCCGTTATATCAATAGGAATGGTTCTGTAGGCAGAAGTATCCATTAGCATTTGATGTTTATACTTTGACGATTCTTTTTTGCCTATGCGATGAAGATAGACGAGGTTTTTTTCGTAATCTATGATCATTTCACATTTCCTGAACAGATCCATGCCCAGTAAACCAATGATCTTCACACCCCTGCTGTTTTCGATATGACCCAGGTTCACGAGGTCTGCATTCAAATGAAAATAATCCATGCGCCCAAAAGAAAGCTGCTTTACGGTAGTTCTGACAACAACCGGTGAAGCACCGTTAATACTGTTTTGCTGCTCGTCGTGGTGCTCAGTGGTAGGATGGTCGCGGAAATAAGTAATATTTAATACCAGGTGTGGAGCACCCGTGTCAAGAATAAAATTGCCTTCAATGGAATCTGCTTTAGCTTTTAGTAATATCAGGTTTCCTGAACGGCTAAAAGGTATAACAGTGGTAAAGGAATCTTCTGCAAAGGATGCAATTGAAAAATGACGGAGCGAATCGGTATACAAATTACCGGGTGCAGCATAAGCCATGATGCTGCTGAATACAAACAGGAGGAATACAATAAAATTGAGAACCATAAGCAGAATCGGGAACAATGTAAGTTGATTCCGGATTCGTCAGAGGCCGTTAATCATTTTTAATAATAATTTTTGATCAGGTCACTTTCTTTGTCTGAAGGGACTGGAGAGCACGGAACATTTAATTAAGTACAGGCAGGTAGATTTTGAAATTGTCCTTACCGTTCTATCGATGTACAAACCATATCACTCTGCTCTTTGTTTACTTAACAAAAAAACAGGGTCCAAGGGGACCCTGTCAGATATATAGGCAGGATGCTTTCAAATTAATACCGGCCATCCTTTTTATCCATTCCACGTCCAATTACATAACCACCACCGGCACCTACAACAGCACCAATAACCCCACCGGCAACCCGGTTACGTTTGTTGATCACCGCACCGGCAACACCTCCGGCAACACCCCCAATCACAGCACCTTTGGCAGCCTTACTCCATCCTTTCTTTTGAGTTGCTTTTGCAGCGCCTGAAGATTCAGAAGAATATACTGTTCTGTTGCTGCTGGCCGATGTACGCCTGGCACTGGTTGTTCTACGAGCTGGTTGTGAGTAAGCCTGCTGTTGAACTGCCTGATTACCCATGGCCATCTGGTAAGCTGCTACCTGGTTCATGAATTCCTGTTGTTGTTTCCACTGACGGAATTCAGCCAAACCGGTTGTATCAGACTGAGAAGCCACTTCTGCCCTTGTTTTTGAATTGGTATTACATGCAGATAAAAATATTGCTGCAATGAGTACCATTGGAATGACTCTTTTCATAACACTCAGATTGAGTAGTGAATTTTTCATAACGATATTTTTTAGTTATCTAATCACCTATTAATTCCTAATTCGTGCCATTTAAGGTTGATAATTGTTAAAGAGAAATGACCCCGGCCACCTTAACTTTTTATTGAAGATGAACGAAGTTTTTCGCAGTTCATTTGCGGCTTTTAACCGCATAAGGTGAAAAAAAATTAATCGGATGAATCCCGTAATACATTCAAAAAAAAGAAAGGCCGGTATTGACCGGCCCTTCTAATTAATAAGCATTTTGAAAATTGATCTTAATTCCAATTTCCTGAAAAAACCCTTTTCAGTAATGGAGTTGTTCGCGCTGCGGCATTGGCTCGTATCTCTCTCTCTTTTTCTTCCATCTTCTGAAACATTTTCTCAGTTACCAGGCCAGCCATCAGGGTGGGCAGGTCAAGGTTTAATTTATTTCCTACTACATTCTGTACCGGTTTGATGATCCTGCTCCATTGTTCATTCAATTTGTATTCATCCAATACAGACTGCATAACAGGTTTTACAGAAGAACGTAATTCGGTTCCGATGGCAGATCTCATATAGTCCGTACCTGCCGTACCTCCATTCTTTACAATTCTTATGGCATCACTGAAACTCATCCTGTTAATGCCACTTATAAACACGGGGATCGAATTGGTTGCCGTTTTTTCTGCAGCAGTACTCAGGGTTGTTGTAAACCTGTCAATTTCATTGGTAAGCCCAAGTTGCTGGAGCGTGTTGAGTGTTTTACGTAATGGTTCAGGAAATAATGTGGTCATTACTGCATCCTTACTGAAGGAACCTTCAATGCTTTCCCTGGCGCCCATTTCAAGCATTTGCCTTAAGGCAGCTGCAGCATCCGTTT
>CAMPIQ010000062.1 GCA_946886475.1 uncultured Chitinophagales bacterium
GGATACCGGCGAAGCAAACCCACGAAACTGGTAATTCTACATCCTGTTTCGGAATTCTTCATCACCTTTGCCTCCCATGACAGAATATTTCAAAGCAGGTAAACTGGTTGCTATTTTCGGACTGAAGGGTGAATTGATCTTAAAACACAACCTTGGTAAAAGGTCAACACTCAAAGATGTTAAGGCCATCTTTACGGAGGAGGGAAAACAAAGTTTCATTCCCTGGTTCATTGAAAGTACCCGGATAAAAAACGAGGATGAGACCGTATTGAAACTGGAAGGCATCAACGACAGGGAACAGGCGCTCCAACTAACCCAGAAAGAGGTCTGGCTTCCTGAAGCAGAATTCAAAAGATTATCTGCAAAGTCATCACCGGTAAATCTGTTAGGATACCAGGTAGTGGAAGAAAATAATGTGCTGGGTATAATTAACGAAGTGATTGAACAGCCCCACCAGGTGTTATGCCGCATTGAGATCAATGGCCGTGAAGCTTATATTCCGCTTCATCAGGAATCCATGGTCAGGATCGACAACAAAAAAAAACAGGTTATAGTTTCACTGCCTCCAGGATTACTGGAAATTTATCAGTAGAGATGCCCACTGCCTTCAGGGCATTCCTGGCCTGGATCATATGTCTTTGCTGGTGAGCTACAAGGAAACGCAGTATGTCGCCCAGCTTCAATCTGATAAACCGGCTGATGGAAACGGGGATCCTTATATTATTCAGGTTCCTGCGCCTGGCCACTTCAAGAATATGAAGGTATTTATTCTGGTGCTGAAGAAATTCACTGAACACAGCATCTACATTCTCACCTTTGGAAGGAATGAATGCTTTGCCGGTCTTCATTTTATTTTTTATCTCATACACATTGGTTGGACTGATCATCCTGGTAAAATAATTTCCCCAGAAGCCAGGCACAAACCATGCACTCAGATCTTTGGTGATATGTACCATTGATTTTTCAATGATGGGTAAATAATGCCTGTTGTATAAATTCAGATGTTCCAGTGTCTGGGCAACACTCCATGTGCCTTCTTTTGAAGTATAATTCAATTTGATAGGATCGGCGGTCTTTAAGTGTTCTGCGGCTGCAATGATCTGCCTGATATCCTGTTCCAACTGGTCGATAAGTTCTTCGCTTTTAAATTTTTTCATCTTATGGTTTTTGAGGCTTGTATTAATTATTCAAAATACAGACCAGGCCAGTGCTCCTTAGCAATCACGTCATATGGCCATCACGAGGTAAATATTACACATGTCCTCAATTTTCCATGGACTTAATTCTCAGGTTTTTACTTAGGTTTGATTGTGGATGAACCTGTTCGTCATATCGCACATTTTGATCTGGATGCATTTTTTGTTTCTGTTGAAATATTAAAAGATCCTTCGCTCAAAGGTAAACCAATCATTGTTGGCGGAGATGGCCAGCGGGGAATAGTAGCTGCCTGCAGTTATGAAGCCAGGAAATATGGCATAGAAAGCGCCATGCCTGCCATCACTGCGCGAAAACTTTGTCCTCATGCCTTATTTCTGAAAGGTAGTTATCATGATTACAGCAAATATTCAAGGATGGTAACACAGATTATTGCCGATTCTGTTCCTCTTTATGAAAAAGCATCTGTGGATGAATTCTATATCGATCTGACAGGCATGGATAAATTTTTTGGTGTGCGTGAATATACCCGTCAATTAAGAGAAAAGATCATAAACGAAACCGGGCTTCCTATATCTTATGGTTTATCTACCAGTAAACTGGTGAGCAAAATGGCAACCAATGAAGCAAAACCAAATGGATATCTGGAAGTAGCTCCCGGAAAAGAAACGGCTTTCCTCTGGCCGCTAACTGTAGATAAAATCCCGGGTGTTGGAAAACAAACCCAGGTAGAACTTCATAATCTTGGAATATTCACCATTGAACAGATCGCACATACACAGGTTGACCAACTTGAGAACAGGTTTGGAAAATGGGGCAGGAAGCTATGGGAAAAAGCACATGGAATTTCTCATTCTGCCGTGGAACCTTATAGTGAGCAAAAATCCATATCACATGAAAATACTTTTCATGAGGACGGTGATGATATGAATTTTCTTTTCAGTGAACTGGTAAGGCTAACCGAAAAAACTGCATATAGTTTAAGGGAAGAAGAAAAACTTACCGGATGCGTAAGCATTAAATTAAGATATGCAGATTTTACAACCGTATCAAAGCAGGAAGTGATCGATTATACTGCACTTGATAATTTACTGATCGCAAAAGTGAAATACCTTTTTGAAAAACTATACAGGAAAGGGGAAAAAGTAAGATTACTGGGCGTGAAATTCAGTCACCTTGTACCCATGACCATTCAAATGAATTTATTTGATGATGCCATGGAAAAACTTGAATTATTCAAAGCAGTTGATCATATCAGGAACCAGTTTGGTTCCGGATTGCTTACTAAAGCATCTGCACTTAAAAGAAAAAAGGAAGAATAAGTTTGTTAACATGAAATGATTTAGATGAACTTTGAACCTTCAAATTTGAACTTTAGACATTAAACTATAAATATGACAACAATTTGGAAAGAATACCAGGATAAGAACCAGCAACGTTTTCTTGATGAGATGCTTGAATTACTACGCATTCCTTCCGTTAGCGCAAAGTCGGAACATAAAGATGATATGCGAACCTGTGCGGAGCTTGTAAAAAAACGTTTGCTTGAATCTGGTTGTAATAAGGCCGAGGTGATGGATACTGCAGGACATCCCGTAGTGTATGGCGAAAAGATCATTGATCCTTCCAGGCCAACCGTATTGGTTTATGGACATTATGATGTGCAGCCACCGGAACCTTTGGAACTATGGCATAGCGGGCCCTTTGAACCCGTGATCAAAGAAGGAAAGGTATATGCCAGGGGTAGTGCTGATGACAAAGGGCAATTTTACATGCATGTAAAAGCGCTCGAGATCATGACCAAAACCAATAGTCTTGAGACCAATATCAAATTCCTGATTGAAGGCGAGGAAGAAGTAGGTTCACCTAATCTGGCCGGGTTTGTTGCTAAACATAAAGAAATGCTGAAAGCAGATGTGATCCTTATCAGCGACAGTTCATTGTTAAGCATGGAAAATCCTTCACTGGATATTGGTGTACGCGGCCTCTCGTATATAGAAGTAGAAGTTACGGGTGCCAACCGCGACCTGCACAGTGGTACTTATGGTGGAGCAGTGGCCAATCCCATCACCATTCTTTCCAAAATGATCGCTTCAATACATGATGAAAATAACCACATCACCATTCCAGGTTTTTATGATGATGTTGTGGAAGCCACGCCGAATGAAAGGGAACTGATGGCAGAAGCACCCTATGATGAAAAAGAATACAGGGATGAACTGGGTGTAAAAGAACTCTGGGGAGAAAAAGGATATACCACCAATGAAAGAACAGGTATACGCCCTACTGTTGAGATCAATGGCATCTGGGGAGGATATACCGGAGAGGGGGCCAAAACGGTTTTACCATCAAAAGCTACAGCTAAGATCTCCGCCAGGCTGGTGCCAAACCAGTCATCGAAGAAGATCACAGAAATATTACTTGAACATTTTAAAAAAATAGCGCCGGCTTCAGTTACGGTTCATGCTTTTGAACATCATGGCGGGGAACCTTACATGACACCTATTGACAGCAAGGGCTACCAGGCGGCATCAAAAGCACTGCAAACTACTTTTGGCAAAACACCCATACCGGTAAGAGGTGGAGGAAGTATCCCAATCTGTTCTATCCTGGAAAAAGAACTTGGCGTTAAGATCGTATTTATGGGATTTGGCCTTGATAATGATAACCTGCATTCTCCCAATGAAAAATATAATCTGGAGAATTATTATAAAGGAATTGAGACCATCCCGTTTTTTCATAAGTTTTTTGCCCAGCAATAGATAAAATGAAAATGCTAAATGCTAAATCATAGGCTAAAAGCCTGGGGTTACATTTTATAATAAAAGCCGTAAAGTAATTTTACGGCTTTTATTATTTTAGGATATGTATAAAGATCATTTGCGGGCGCACATCGTAAAAAAACCTGATGAGCTGGAAAACAAGAAAGACATGAACCCTGTTACATTAAAGGTCTTACACGAACTGTATAAACTGCCGGAATAAGATCAAAAGGGTAAATCCTGTAAAAAAATAACTATAGCTTCATGGCATTATTCTTTCACCCGGGTAAGTTAAAAAACCTTGATTAAAATACCACCTAAAGAAAAATTACGACTGGATAAATACTTATGGGCCATTCGGTTATTTAAAACCAGGACCCAGGCTGCTGAGGCTTGTGATTCCGGAAAGGTAAAACAAAACGGTACGGGTGTGAAAGCTTCGAAAAATGTAAGTATCGGGGATGAATACGAGATCAAAACAGAAGCAAAGAAATGGGTGATCAAGGTAACAGCGCTGTTATCTAACCGGGTGGCTTATGCGGAATCCATCAAACATTATATAGACCTCACTCCGGCTGAAGAATCAGAAAAAACAAATTTTCAGACTGCTTCTTTTCATACAGGTAAAAGACATAGCAAGATAGGCCGTCCAACCAAAAAACAAAGAAGAGAACTGGATGAGTTTCTTGATGAGGATGAATAGTTTATTTTTCAACTTCAAAATCTACCGTTCTACCGAACGAATTACCCTCCCTGTCCAAGTAAATAAGGCCTGGACCTCTATTTTTTTAGATTTGTCTTCTGCTGAATATTTCGACGGTCGCAACCAGACCTGCTTCTTTATTGAGATCAACTAACTTATGCAAAAAAACACCATTCTTTGGGCAGACGATGATGCCGATGACCTACTCATGATGCGGGAAATTCTGATGAAGAATGGACAGCATTTTGAATTGGTGGAAGTAAGAAACGGCAGGGAAGCGCTCGATTATTTGAATAAGGCAAGAATTAAGGGTAAACTGCCCTGTCTTGTTATTCTGGATATTAACATGCCTATCCTGGATGGGAAAAAAACGCTTTCCATAATTAAAGAGGATAAAGAACTGAAAGCTTTACCTGTAGTGATGTTCACTACTTCCAATAGCGAGCTGGACAGGATGTATTGCCAGAAATTTAATACCAGGATGATTACCAAACCACCGGATTTCCAAACGCTTCAGTCTACCGTACTGGAAATGCTGCAGTTCTGTGCTTCTTAAACTTAAGGCTGATCAGATTCATTGCGCAGGGATATTTCAGCAGGATTTGATGAGGCTGTTCTTTTCTGATGTAATGCAATAGCCAGTTCGGTTACTCTTATTCTCTGAGACTGAACATCTTCCCATAACGCCCCATTGATAAGAGCCGTTCTCAATTGTGCAGTTTCGGTCTCATATAAAAGTTTTAAAGTCTCAAGGTCTAGACTTGAAAGGTACTTATCCATCACAATTCATTTATCCGGTTATCCTTTGAGACACAAAATTTGTTCCTTCATTATGGCTCAGGTATTAATCATTGTAAATATTTTGATTTTATTAAGAACTGAGTTTAAAAAACGCAATTCCCAACTACCATCCTCCCTTCAAAAACAATTATTCATGCTTTTTATTTTGAAGCCTGGGGAACTAATGAAACAATCTTACCTGCATATGACAAAGATCATAAGGATTCAGAAGTAAAACCTGTCCGGATCAGGAATCGGGTTCCCTGGCTTTTTTAGTTTTGATCCCGATGAAATGGTTCTATATTCCAATTTTACTGCTGATTGTATTCATACAATCAATAAGTAATGCAGTGACATTGGCAGGATTTAAATTAAACCAGGATTTCATTGCCAGTGTGCTTTGCATCAACAAGATGAAGCCGCTTTCAGATTGTAAGGGGAAATGCCAGCTGGCAAAGATGATGTCGGAAAACAATGAAGACGTACCGGCACACAATTCTATCAGGCCAAACTTCAATCTGCAATTATTTACAGTGAGTTCTTTTGTCTGGAATATTCCACCTGCTTCTGAAGCATCCTCTCCAATGGCTGCACACCAGCCCATCTGGTTTTATCCTTCTCCGGTTGAATCCATTTTCCACCCACCTGCATAGTCTGTCCAACTCATACTTATATTTTTACGTTTCATGCTGTATCAGCTTTCATTGCACATGAGTGAGAAGTAATCTTGCGTGCAGGTTCTCCAAATTTTTGTTATGACAGTAATTTTCCGGCTTGTTATTGCAATAACAGCCATCTTATATAGTACGGTTATTCATGCACAGTCTCCTGTAAAAGGCAGGGTAGTTGACGCCTTCACCAAAGAACCTATTTCAGGCGCTTCCGTTAAATGTATGGATCCGAATTGCCACGCAGGTTGTATAACGGGATACGCAGGCGAATTTGAAATGTCCTGCAAAGAATGCAAATCCATTTCAGTTTCATTTATTGGATACCTTCAAAAAACAATCATTCCATCCGGGTCTCCACTTATTCTTTTAACTCCTTCTTCATCCTTATTGAATGAGGTTATTGTAACCGCAAACAGGGGCGAAGCCACAAAACGTTCCATGGCACCGGTGGCGGTATCCACTATCACCTCCAAAATGATCCAGGATAGTAAGGCTTTATCTGCAGACCTGTTACTGAACAAGGTCAGCGGTGTTAACATGGTAAACCTTGGCAATGAACAACACCAGATGAGCATAAGACAGCCCATCACAACCAAAAGCCTTTTCCTATACCTGGAAGATGGTATCCCGGTAAGAACTACAGGAATTTTCAACCATAATGCATTGCTGGAAATGAATATGGCGGCAACAAAGAATATAGAAGTGATCAAAGGGCCATCCTCTTCTCTTTATGGTAGCGAGGCAATTGGAGGTGTGGTGAACTTCATCACATTAACCCCTTCAGCTACGCCTTTATTGAAATTATCCATTCAGGGCAACAACCTTAAATACAGAAGAACTGAACTTCAAAGCAGCTTTTCAAAAAATAAATGGGGCTTTGCACTGAGCGGTTATTTTGCTGATAAAAAAAATGGATATCCTGAGCACACTGATTTTTATAAGGGTGCCCTTACTGCCAGGGTGGACTACAGATTCAATAATCAACTTTTCATTTCCAATAGTGCTACCTGGGTAAAATACAACAGCGACATGTCCGGAACTATAGACAGCACAATGTTTGCCAGCAGGAAAATTATAAACCTGCATTCCTTTACCTACAGAAGTGTTGATGCACTAAGGATAAGGTCTACCATTTCACAGATCTGGAACAGCGATAGCCGCACCACCGTTTCCCTCATCTATAGAGATAATTCAATAGGCCAGAATCCAGCTTACCGGATCAGGGATGATTATAAAAAGATCAATGGAAACTGGGCCGGTAAAAAAGACCTTGCACATGGTGAGATCAATCAAAACAGCTTTAACAGTTATTCCATTATTGCCCAGCATAAACAGAACCTCTCCTGGAAAAATACTTCGATCACTGCCGGAACCAGTATTGATCTTAGTCCTTCGGCTTATCAGTCAGATTATATCCGGATAAAAAAAGATACTGTCAGCAGGAAATATACTGACTATGTAAATACAGATAGTGTGCTGACCCATTACCAGGCCAGGGTGAATAATCATGCGGCTTTCATCAATTTTGAATTGAGTCCTGCAAAAAAATGGAGGCTGGTGGCATCCATGCGGTATGATCATTTTAGTTATGACTTTGACAACAAGCTAATTTTTTCCTCCTTCAGCGGTTCTGCAGACACGGTGAATCATTTCAGAAAACTGAGCACCAAGGTTGGCTTCACTTATAATTTTTCCAGGTCAACAGGATTATATGCCAATTACAGCCAGGGTTTTGTACCACCCCAATTAACAGAAATGTATACAGGTGTAAAAGTGCCTGATCTGAACCCGGCAGTATTCAGCAACTATGAAATAGGTGGCTGGTCGGCCATCGTCCCCAATAAATTAAATATTGATCTTAGTATTTATCTTCTCAATGGCCATAATGAAGTGGTTTCTGTAAAACTTGAAGATGGATCAACAGAAAACAGGAATGCCGGAAGAACGAGTCATAAGGGAATTGAATTTGGAATGAATTTTTTACCACTCCGGGACCTCTCCTTTCGCCTGGGTGGCGCCTATAGTGAACACAGGTTTGTGCGGTTTGTTGAAAAAGGAAACAATTATAATGGTAAGGAAATGAATGGCGCACCACGCTGGGTGCATAATGCGGAATTGTGGTATAAACCATCGGGTGTTAAAGGACTAAGAATAGGAGCGGAATGGCAAAAGACCGGATCCTATTTTATGGATCCTGTGAACTCAGCCAGGTATGAGGGATATGATGTTGTTCATTTTCGTGCCGGGTACTATATAAAAGGCTTTGACATATGGCTGAACATACTCAATGCCACCAACAGGTATTATTCAAACCTCACAACCAAAAACGGATCGGGACAAACTTATCAGCTTGCCGAGCCAAGAAGTTTTCAGGCGGGACTATCTTATAACCTGGCTGGCATTTTCAAAAAGTAAATATTGCCGACATGAAAGCATTCCTGAGAAAAAATATTTACAAATGGCACCGTATCACCAGCCTGGTTGTGGTCATCCCGGTATTGCTCTGGACATTGAGTGGCTTTTTGCATCCTGTAATGGGTTTATTCAAACCCCAGTTGATGAATCATTCATTGGCTGAAACGGTTATTGACACTTCAAGGATCAGGCTATCACCTGCCATAGCATTTCAACAACATAATATCAGACAGATCAATAATTTCAGGATCGTTGAATTATATAATGCCTATTACTATCAGGTAAAACAGAAAGGCGTTGATACCCTTTCCTATATCAGTTGCTTCAATGGCCAGTGGTTGCCTGACGGCGATCAGCAATATGCCACTTACCTGGCCCAGCGCTTTTTATCAGATCCGGATGGTGGCGGACAAAAAAATGATCATCATGGTGCTTCTGCTGACCTTGCAAGCGTGGTGAAGAAACATACAGCCATGAAAATGCGGTTCAATACCAATATCACCGCAGCAATTCCTATCACCCGATTTAATAATGAATACAAAAGCTCAAATGTTTTGTTGCCAGTATACCGTGTGCAGTTTGACAGGGATGACCACCTCCGTTTGTATGTTGAAACTTCAACAGGAAAGCTGTCTACAGCAATAGATGATAAAAGGGCATGGTTCCTTTCCTTCTTCGCTGTTACGCATAGCTGGAGTTTTATGAATAGCTGGGGAGCAGCCAGGCATATGATCATTGGCTTTTTCTCATTGACCTGTTTTCTAACCTCAATTCTGGGCTTTTGTGTATATAATATTATAAAGAAGAAGAAAAAAGAGGCTAACAGCACAGGGTGGTGGCACAGAACTATTGGAAATATATTTGTAATTACCACCTTACTTTATTCTTTCAGCGGCGCATGGCATAGTTTACAGAAATTAAACCATCCGGGTAATGAAATAAGAAAGCAGGTACATAATGAAGTGATGAGTGATGATTTGAATTTATCCCTGCCTGCCCTCCTGAATAAATTAGGGAAAAGCGATTCTTTACTCAATATTTCTGTGGTTAAGATCCATCACAGCAATTTCTGGCAGGTAACAACTGTAAATAATAAAAAGATCAGGAAAAAATACTTCAACACTCCGGAACTGAATGAACTGCCGGGTGGAGATGAAGCCTATGGACGGTACCTGGCTTCGCAATTTTCGGGGCTGCCGCTTTCTCATATAACACACAGCAGCCAGCTAAGGAAATTCAATGATCAATACAGTATGATGAAAAAAAGATTACCTGTAATTGAAGTTGGCATGGGTGATAAAAATTATTATGTGGAAACATCCACCGGATACCTGTCAGCCGTTTCCAGACCATCTGATAAAGCAGAACGATTTAGTTTCAGCAATTTCCATATGCACCATTATTGGGAAAACTGGTTTGGAAAAGAAAAAGGACGATCACTCAAAAATATCTTTTTGATCTCAAGCACACTTGGACTGATGTTGCTTGCTGTAACCGGCATGATGATGTACAGGTGCAAAATGAAAAAAAGAAAACTACCTGCAAACTATCCTGGCAGATCTTACGTATAGTATGTTATGGCATCAATCAATATTTACCTGTTAGCAATTTCTACATCGCTCACCATCTGCTCATGTCAGAAAATGGATGAATCAGCTCCGGTAATTTCGATTATTTCTCCTATGGCCAACCAGGTTCTGCCAGGCAATCAGCCAATTACGGTAAAGGCCAGCATCAAAGATGAAAATGGTTTGCATATGGTGCACATCATGGTTATTGACAACAGTAATAACGGTCACGTGTTACATACGGAGGAACATGTTGACAGCAGAAGTTATGACCTGAATAATACTTTTAGTCCCCAACCCGGACGATCCTATACCATTGAGGTAGGAGCGCATGATCACGCTGATAATGAAGCCAGGAAGATCATTGTAGTTACAACAAATTGAACCAGCAACAGATCACCCCATACTCGAAAGCTGTTGCCTCAATTCATTGTTACCTCCGGCTTACTTTCTCCCTTGATCTGTTCACCTGTTAATCTGTTTCACTGTTCATCAGATCAGGTCTTCTCTGACTGGTTCTTTGAATTGCCTGCTGGTACCTCCATTCATCAACTTTTTTTGGATCTCCGCTTAATAAAACATCAGGAACCTTCCAGCCCCTGAAGTCTGCCGGCCTGGTATAAACAGGAGGTGATAATAAATTATCCTGGAAGGAATCGGTTAGTGCGGAAGTTTCGTCATTCAGCACTCCGGGAAGCAGTCTTCCAATGGCATCAATCAAAACCGCGGCAGCCAGCTCTCCTCCACTCAGTACATAATCACCAATTGAAATCTCCATGGTGATATAATGTTCCCTGATACGTTCATCTATGCCCTTATAATGCCCACAGATCATAATAAGATTTTCTTTTAAAGAAAGAAGGTTGGCTGTTTTTTGTTGCAGGTTCTTACCATCAGGCGTCAGAAAGATCACTTCATCATAATTCCTTTCTGTTTTCATTTGGTCAAGTGCCCTGGCAAGAGGTTCACACATCATCACCATACCCGCGCCTCCGCCATACTGGTAATCGTCTACCTGTCCGTATTCATTAACCGCCCATTGCCTCAAATTATGAATATGAACTTCAAGCAGGCCTTTAGACTGTGCACGTTTCATTATTGAATGTGATAAAGGACTTTCCAGTAATTCGGGAAGCACCGTAATAACATCGATACGCATGATGCAAAGATATAGGCGCGGAGGCACCGGAAAATCCGCAGTGCACAGAGGCTTTCCCACTTTCAAATCCCTTCGATGACAATGGTGTAGGTTTTATGTTCTTCTGTTCATTTGTTCATTTGTTCCCTGCTTCAGTTACATAAAAAAAGCCTCCTGTAGAAACAGGACGCTTTGATTAGGACATTGCTTCCATTTGTTATGGCTTTGGAAGCGCTGTAAAAATTTTTAGAGAAAAAAGTGCCCCGCTAGGAATAGCAGGGCTTCACCCTTAACCATACGAAACCAAGATCTTTATCTGGAGTAGAATTAACTACGGTCGTTATCTGTCAGAAGTCATGGTAAAATTAAGAAGGCAAATGCTGCTACCCATGCCAGTTTCGATGAAATGCACAAAACTATCGGTAAATATCAGGGCGTATTGCAAGGAAGAAAACCGGTTGCAAAAAGAATATTATGTTCAAATCAAATCATTATCCAGCAGGGATTTCACTTCAATCATCGAATGGTTGCATTTTTCTTTTACCAGCATAAACTGGCGCTCAAAATCTTCAGCGTTATTTTTTGTAGCATCATATTCCATCCTGTCAAGAACCGGGTGTAGCGCATCTGCAAGTCCCGCATAACCCACTGTTGATTTCATGCTATGTGCCGTTCGCCTGACAACATCAAAATTTCTTTCATTTATAGATTGTTCCAAAAGAAACAGTTCTTCTGGCACCTGTACCAGAAACTGCTTCAAAATTTCCTTTTGAAACTCTTTATCATTACCTGAAAGTTCCTGCAGGTAGGCCAAACGGATATGTTTAAAAGAAGTTGCCGGATCTGATACGTGTTGCGCATTTCGGGCAATGATATTGTACAATACCGTTTCCTTTACAGGCTTTGAAACATAATCATTCATTCCCAGCTGCAAACATTTTTCCTTTTCACCCACCATGGCGTGCGCGGTCATGGCTATGATAGGTACGTCCAGCCTCAATTCGTTCCTGATTACAGAAGTGGCTGTATAACCATCCATTTCAGGCATTTGAATATCCATCAGCACTATAGAATAACCTTCAGTTTTTAGTGCTTCAACTGCTTCCGCGCCATTATTGACCACCCTGTGGTCAATGGACCAGCTTTTCATAAGGTGTTTTACCAATTGCTGGTTCATCAGATTATCTTCTGCAATCAATACTCTTATTTTCTGCAGCGGAACCTGCTCTTCCTGAACCGCAAGCGCTTCGTTATAAATCTTTGCAAGATCAGGAAGTTTAAATCCAAGTTCTATTGAGAATACGGAGCCTTTACCAGGATGGCTTTCCAGGTCAATTTTTCCATTTTGTATTTCCACCAGTTGCTTAACTATGGAAAGTCCAAGCCCTGTACCTCCAAACCTACGGGTGATGGCAGCTTCGGCCTGTTGAAAGCGTTCAAAAATTGCTTTTTGTTTTTCATAAGGGATCCCAATTCCGGTATCACTGACACTGATACGGGTACGCGCATATTTAGCTGTCATTTCCTGAAGTGCCACATGTATACTAACACTTCCTTCATCAGTGAATTTTACTGCATTACTGATAAGGTTTACAAAAATTTGAGTAAGCCTCACCGCATCGCCGCACAAAATATCAGGCACTTCCTTGTCCACGTTAATATTAAATTGAAGACCCTTCTCCCTGATCTTTTCTATAAACATGGCTCCCACCGAACTCACCATGCTGCGCAGACTGAAACGGGTTTCTTCAAGGTGCATCATTCCGGCTTCCAATTTACTCAGGTCCAGGATATCATTTACCAGCATCAACAGGTTCTCTCCTGAAGAATGAATGTTCTGAACATAGTCCCTTTGTGTTGAATTCAGTTCCGTGCGCCTGAGCAAACTGGTAAACCCAAGAATAGAATTCATGGGTGTTCTGATCTCGTGGCTCATGTTCGCAATGAACTGCTCTTTCATATGTGCTACATCCTTGCTTCTTTTTTCCGACAGATTGAGTGCCGTGATCATTTTTTGTTGCTGTCTTCCCTGGTTAGTGATAAACCAGAAAGCGGTTACCAGTGCCACCAGTGCCATGACCGTAATAATGAGCCCCCATAGCCTTGCATTTCTTCCGGTAGTTTCAATTGATCCAACAATACCTCTCAATTGGATCTGCCGCTTATGTTCCAGCTGTGTAATGATCTGAACTATACTGTCGCGTATGGACTTTCCCCTGTTTGTATTTATAATGCTTTCAGCAGCATCTTTTCCATTCGTATGAAATTCTGAAATGATGTTCTTACTGAATTCATGTTTGCGGTGTATCAACTGTTTCAGCTGATCTATTTCCTGTGGGGAGAGAAAACTAAGGCTGGCAGAAAGTTTATTGAATTCTAATTCAATGGACCGGGTGCGGGCTTCTATGCCGTTGAGATAGATTTCATTGTTTGTAATAACAGCTCCCCGTATATCGCTCTCAATAGAAATGATATCCGCTTCTATCTTCCTGAGGTTGTTTTGCAACTGCAGTTCGTTGAGAAGGCTCTTATTACCACCTATCAGTCGCCTGATACTATAGCCGGACATTACCTGCAGGAACACGATGATGATAATGCCAAAAAGGAAAAGCCACAATACAAGGAATCGATAATCAGGTCTTCGCATGGGTAAAGCTTAATACCGAAAATACGAATTTCAGCTATGGCCTTACACTTGTTTTGGAGATAGGAAGTATTTTTTGAAAAATCTGTATGCTGCAATGAAAAAAAAGATGGAAGCCAGAATACTTAAAGCAAGTACTGCCGGACGTTTCTGAGCAAAGAATTCATTTACCATCAGGTATTCTGATACGATCAGTAAAAACAGGATCCCGGTGAAGATCATGAACTTTTTCATAAAAAAAGAAGAAAAGCCATTTCTAACGGGCCCTTCCTTTACATTTTGATGGTTTGAATAATTCATTTGGTTTTTCAGGTTAGTCTGGTCACGGTCCAGGGTTAGCTATGGCCGACGAAAGAGGATATTGATAACCAAAACTAGGTTGTTCCCAATTATTTAAAGAAAGGCTTAGTTAAAACCTGATAAGGTTTCGGTGAATGATAATAATGCTACGTTGAATTAAAGCAGGTTCAGGCGTTTGTTGAGGTTTGACTTATGTGTATCGGCCACGGGAATAGTTGTTTTACCAATACTAATAGTACCCTCCTGTATATAGTCGATCTTATTGATGGCCACAATATAGCTGCGGTGTACACGTAGGAATTTTGATGCCGGTAATTTTTCTTCAATTGATTTCAAAGTGGCATGAACAACATGGAATTTTTGCGAGGTATGCACTTTTACGTAATCGCCCATGGCTTCAAGGAACAGTATATCGTCAATGCTTATGCGCTTTAAGATCCCGTTATCTTTTACAAAGACAAATCCCTGTTCCTCCACCTTAACCTCCTCCTTATTGCTTTCCAATACTTCACCGGCTCTTTCAACAGCCTGCTTTAGCCTTGGCAGGGTGATGGGTTTCACCAGGTAATCCACTACGCTGAGTTCAAATGCTTCAACGGCATAATCTTTTTTTGCAGTGGTAAAAATAATTAAGGGTCTTTGATTGCCGAGTTTCCTGATCAGGTCAAGGCCATTCATATCGGGCATCTCTATATCCAGCAGTAAAAGATCCACTTGTTTGGAGTCCAGCGAATCCAGGGCTTCGCGGGCATCGTTACATTCGGCAATCAACTCCAGGGAAGGAACCTGCATCACCAATTGTTTCAAAGCCATACGGGCCATCTTATTATCGTCAACAATTATGCACTTCATGGTTAAGGGGATGAACAAATATAATAAGGAACCTTATTATTCAGCTCATTACTAAATTAAAAAGAACGTATGTAGGCTATTACATAATCATGCCAATTATTTAATACCTATTACCGGTAAAGCTTTTTGTCTGATCAATTCATTAAAAGCGGCTATATCTGCCTGTTTGATTTCGTTCAGTCTTGCCAGTTGCAGATCAATCTGAGATGCAAGGTCGCGGTATACATCCTGAACCTGCCTGCTGGGTGCAAAATTTCCACTGCCAGCCACATCAAAAATACCAGATAGTTTATCGTTGAGGCGTATAGGATAATTCAATACATCCTGGCTGCTGCGTGCCTTTGTCTGGTATAAGGTTTCTTCAATGGCAGCCATTTTCTTATTAATACTGTCTGCCGCCTGCTTCACTTCTTTTGGAATTTCTTTTCCCTGCAGACCTACAAAAGAATTGATCTGGGTTCTTAAAGAACGGATCTCTTTTATGGCCTTTTGAGTTTCATTGAATTTTTCCTTTACCTCACTCAGAAAGGCAAACTGTGCATCATATTCAGCCTGTGTTACCTTATAATTGGGATCCGCTTTAATTGAAAAAGGAACATCTACAGAATCATTGCCCATTTTAAAACGGGCAAAATAATTACCTGGAGGCGCCATGATTGTGCCTGGTACACCATTCCATAAGATCATACCTTCAATCCTTTCTGCTTCGGGGTACAGCATATCCCAGATAAACTGATTCATTCCCTGCGACACATCCAGTTTGCGGTTGTTTTCTTTGGCTTCTGTTGAAAATATTTTTACCGACTTATGATTCTTATCCAGAATGTTTACAGAAACTTTTGCACTGTCGGTAACTGCAGCGGCATAGTAATTAAAAACAACGCCGGCAGGCGGATTCGTTCCTGCATTTACGGGTGTGCCGAAATTCTGACCAAACCTGCTAACCTGTATCCTGTAAGCAGGTGTTACATCAAATACATGTAATTTTTTATTCCTGATCCCGGTATTCATTTGTTGCAATACACCCAGGTCGTCCAGTACATAGAATGAACGGCCCTGTGTGGCCACCACCAGATCATTTTCTTTTATGGTAAGATCAGTGATGGGAACCACTGGCAGGTCCAGCTGAAATTTTTTCCAGCTCGCACCATCATCAAAAGAAATATACATTCCGTATTCCGTTCCTGCATATAATAATCCGGGGCGCTTTTGATCAGCTCTTACAACTCTTGTAAAATGCATTTTATCAATACCATTTGTAATGAGCTTCCATGATTTTCCATAATCTTCCGTCTTATAGATATAAGGTGTAAAATCATCGCTCTTATACCTGGTACCTACGGCATACAATGCGCCTTTTTTAAAAGGATCGGCATCAAGGCTGTTCCACATCATCCACCGCGGGGCAGATCCTGGTGTTACGTTCTCCCAGTTCTTTCCGCCATCCCTGCTCACATGGATCAACCCATCATCGCTGCCTGTCCATAAAAGGTCTTTTTCAAATGGTGATTCGGTTGCCGTGAATATGGTTGAATAGTATTCAACTGAAGTATTGTCTTTTGTAATGGGACCACCGCTCGGACCCTGTTTGGATTTATCATTGGTGGTAAGGTCAGGAGATATCTGTTGCCATGTTTGTCCTTCATTTTCTGTTACAAACAATACATTCCCTGCCGTATACAAACGTTTAGGGTTATGCGGAGAAAAAAAGATTGGGAAATTCCATTGAAAACGGTATTTCAATACATCGGCACCCGCCCCCATTGGATTATCCGGCCAAGGCGACACCGCACGGTTCTCCCCTGTTCTATGATCAAGCCTGGAAAGATATCCTCCATAATTTCCGCCATATACTATGTCCGGATTCAAGGGATCGGCCACCACGTATCCGCTTTCACTTCCCGCTGTTGATTGCCAGTCGTTGGCAGTAATGGCAGCACTTCTTGAACGGCTGCTGATCCTGATAGTGGAATTATCCTGTTGTGCACCCAGAATTTTATACGGAAATGAATTGTCGGTCGATACCCGGTAGATCTGTGCCGTTGGCTGGTTCATATAAGTACTCCAGTTCTCTCCACCATCAAATGAAACCTGCGCGCCGCCATCATCTGCCACTATCATCCTGTTCCCGTTTTCAGGATCGATCCATAGATCATGATGATCCCCGTGTGGTGTTCTTACAGATTGAAATGTTTTGCCACCATCACGGCTGCGCATAAATCCAACATTAGGCGCATATACCAGGTTTTCATTTTTGGGATCCACAAATACCTTGGTATAATACCAGGCTCTCTGCCGGATATTATTATCATTGCTCACGAGCGACCAGGATTCACCAGCATTGTCTGATGTATATAATCCACCATTTTCATTTTCAACAATAGAATAGATCTTTTCCGGATTGGAAGGCGCTACTGCCACTCCAACAATGCCCCATATGCCCTTAGGTAAACCTTTATTGGCGGTAATATTTTCCCAGGTGTCTCCACCATCTGTACTTTTCCATAAACCACTGCCCTCTCCTCCGCTTTCCATGCTGTAAGGAGTTCTTAAAGCCCTCCACATGCCTGCATAAAACACATTGGGATTGCCGGGCTCCATTACAAGATCGGAAGCGCCGGTCTGATCGTTCACATAAAGCGTGCGTTTCCATGTTTTACCACCGTCAATGGATTTATAAACGCCACGCATTTCATTAGGACCAAATAAATGTCCCATCACTGCTGCCCAGACGATATCAGGATTGCGGGGATGTATCACGATCCTGATGATATGCCTACCATCTTTCAACCCGATATTTCTCCATGTTCTTCCGCCATCATCACTTCTCCACACGCCATCCAGACCTTCACTCACATTACCGCGCATGGTATTCTCGCCCTCTCCAACATAAATGATATTCTCATCCGATGGTGCAACAGCCACGGCTCCGATAGTACCTCCAAAATATTTATCAGATATATTTTTCCAGTTACTGCCGCCATCCGTTGTTTTCCATACACCACCACCGGTAGCACCGAAGTAAAAAGTATTTTTATTCTCATAACTCCCTGCCACCGCTCCGCTGCGGCCACCACGAAATGGACCAATGAGGCGATATTTCATTTTGGAAAAGAAAACATCATCATTATTTTTTGTTTCTGTTGAATTCTTTCTTTGGGAGAAACTGAGGAAAGGAATAAGGGCGCAAAGCAGGAAGAACAATTTTCTCATAGCAGGTTATGATTGAGGGCAAAAGTTACAACGTGTTGTGTTTTGAAAAAAATGAAAAAAATATAGCCGGATATAGATAGGGATGGTAAGTAGTAACTAAACATCAAATCACTGCACTCCGACAATAAATAAATTCCCCCGAACTATTGAATTTTACATAGAACGAACACACCCAACCGAAAGATGTAAAAAACCTAATTCTTTTGTAAGCCGGCTTTGAACTTTGAACTCCCGACTAATGATTCCGACTCCCGACTCCCATACTCCCGACTAACAACTCCCGACTAATGACTCTCCACTCCCGACTTCTTCTCCTAACTTTATTCCATGAAGCATAGTCTCACCATCCGCGGCAACCTCGTTGACATCCATACACGGTCCATCTATCCTGCAGAAATAAAAGTTGAAGGACAAAGGATCACGGCCATCACCAGGATGGAAGCCCATACAGCTGACACGGACCATTATATACTCCCGGGATTTATTGATGCCCATGTTCATATTGAAAGTTCCATGCTGATCCCGTCCGAATTTGCAAGACTGGCTGTTGTACATGGAACCGTTGCCACCATCAGTGATCCACATGAAATTGCCAATGTATGCGGAATGAAAGGAGTGGAATACATGATAGACAATGGAAAGACAGTTCCCTTTAAATTCAATTTCGGCGCACCAAGCTGTGTTCCCGCCACCAGTTTCGAAACGGCAGGCGCAACCATTGACGCAGCACAGATAGAAGAACTGATGCGAAGGGATGAGATACTTTATTTAAGTGAAATGATGAATTTTCCCGGTGTATTAAATGGCGATGCTGAAGTTTTACAAAAGATTGCTTCCGCCCATAAACATAAAAAACCTGTGGATGGCCATGCGCCCGGTTTGAGAGGCGACCTGGCGAGGCATTATATCAATGCAGGCATTTCCACCGATCATGAATGCTTTGGTGCTGAAGAAGCGCTGGACAAATTAAAAAGCGGAATGAAGATCCTGATACGGGAGGGAAGCGCGGCAAAGAATTTTGAAGCGTTGATCAACCTGATGAATGATCATGCAGACATGATGATGTTCTGCAGCGATGATAAACATCCGGACAGTCTAGTTGAAGGCCACATCAACCGGCTTTGTTCAAGGGCAGTCGCTAAAGGAATAGATGTATTCAAAGTGCTGAAAGCCGCATGTGTCAACCCTGTGAATCATTATAAAATGAAAGTGGGTTTAATAAGACAAAATGATTTTGCGGATTTCATTCTTGTAAAGGATTTGAAGAATTTTGAAGTTTACCAGACCTGGATCAATGGACAACTGGTGGCTGAAAATGGCAAAACCCTGATACAAAAACAAAGTTCTACTACAGTTAACCAGTTTAAATGCACCGAAAAAAAACCTGCAGATCTTATTGTCCGCAAAACTGAAATTGAAAGCTGGATAAGGCAGGATGAAAATGGACGGTCATCAATACCGGTTATTGAAGCGCTGGACGGACAGCTCATTACCAATAAGATCTGGATGCAGGCAGGTGAAGAGTTACTTCAACCTGACATAGAAAAGGATATTTTAAAGATCGTTGTGGTAAACCGTTATAAAGATGCACCGGTTGCAAAGGCCTTTATCAAAAATTTCGGTTTGAAAAGAGGCGCTATAGCTTCATCGGTTGCACATGATTCGCACAATATTGTTGCAGTGGGTGCAGACGATGAATCCATTTGCCGCGCTGTGAACCTGGTAATAAGAAGTGAAGGAGGCGTAAGTTGTGTGGATGGTGATCAGGAAGAACTGCTTGCCCTTCCTGTTGCAGGGTTGATGAGCACTGAGGACGGTTATGTGGTTGCAGAGAAATATGCTGCAATTGACAAAGCCGCAAAGGCCTTGGGATCTGATTTATCAGCCCCATTCATGACCCTTTCTTTTATGGCCCTGCTGGTGATACCGCATGTAAAACTGAGCGACCTGGGATTATTTGATGGGGATAGTTTTGGGTTGATGGAATAGGATTCATCCACTTTACTTTTCGCTCTTAAATCCTCTGTTCGATATTCAACCCTCTCCGCCCCCTTCAACAATCACCAATCCTTGTTCCTTGTTCGATATTCTTTTTCCTTGTTCTTCTATTCCC
>CAMPIQ010000063.1 GCA_946886475.1 uncultured Chitinophagales bacterium
GAGCATTTTGAAAAATCCGCCTGAGGCGGATTTTTTTATACCCGTATGTAATAGCCCCATCAGCATACACTAATAGATTTATAGACGCAACATGATGGAGCAGACAACATAAAAAGAAAATAAATCAATTAAGCATAACATTCAACACAGTTCCAAAATCCAGCAACCCTATTTTCTATTCCCTGTTTGGAAACAGTAAAAATTAAGCAATCCTGGAATCGCAACCTTAACATTTACTTGCATCTACTTTAATAATTCATTTACAATAAACAACTGCTATCTCGCCTACCTTGACGCTGAGAAATTAATTCACGCATCAACCTACTGTTTATGAAATCAAAAATTCTACCTGCTCTTGCATGCTTATTATTTATCCATTCTTATTCACAGGATAGCAGTTTTCAGCTCAAAGATTATAAATACAGAACCCCAGGATATAAGGCGATGGAGATATCATTTCATCTCAATGGTAATATGACTGACCTGAAAACACAACTCTCACCAGAGGAGTCATCCGGTAGTTTTCACCTTCAGCCTTCACGACTTACTTATTACCAGTTCAGGAGCACTGACAAAAGAATTCAAACCACCAGCTTTAATATCAACCCCTCCATTCAATCTCATAAAAACACAAGTAATTCCAATACCAGCAAATCGAGCTACCTGGATGTTGGAGCTTCCATTTACCATAATGACAGGTTTTACAGGAACAATAAATGGTTCTTTGAAATTGAAAATAATCTGATCACCCGGTTCAATGGCAACCGTGTAAAATCCAATGCTGTAAAAAACAAAACAAACGAAGCCATTGTTAATGACCGGCTTTCACTTGGATTTGGGAAAGGCAGGATCGAACATGTTCAGGATGCGCAGATGGCTCTTTTCATTCTGAATGATCTCAATGAGATGGGTTTGATCACGGGCAAACCTGAAGCGCAAACGATCAATGAATTTGCAACGCTGATCACCGATATCAATAATAAAAGAGTATTTGATAGCAGAAGAAGAAGGATCTATGAACTGACAAGAATAGAATCGTTCCTGAGAGAAAAAGGTATTTTATCTGAAACGGACATAAGACATTTTACAATTATCAACGATAACTGGGCACTGGCGATGAACCCCTTTAGAAGTTCAGGATCCAACTGGTATGTCAGGGTTGTGGGTAACGGTTCGCTTGACAGGGACAGGTCTGAATATGAAAATGGATATTCCCAGATCAATAAATCTTATCAATATTCATTTGTACTGGGTCCCCAAATAGGATATGAAAACTATCTACCCGTGAATTTACACTGGCAAAGAAATATGGGTATATCCGCCAACTGGAATTTTATCACCACAGACCTGGAAACTACATCCATTTATAATGGCACAATGACAGAGATCATTACCGCCAGCCGGGAATCAGATGCCAGGGTTTACATGTTTTATGGAATGTCCTACTACCCCAACAACCGTACAAGTATTGGAGGTGTTGTGGCATTAGAAGGAAAGAGGCATCAGCATGATGATAAATCTGCTTTTGAAAGATCTTATATCCTTTCCCCTGAATTCAATTTATATGCAGATTATTTTATCGGTTACAGAACAAGACTGAATGCATCGGCCCAGGTTCATTATGATAAGGCAATGTCTGATTTTAAAGGAGGCGGATCTCTTAATGAACATTTCCTGAATGCAGGCTTTTCCATATCCCTGTTCCATGCCATATTTTAATAACGATCCTTCCGATTTCCTCTCCTTTGTGATATTCTTACCCATTGATATTATACAGGTATCAAAGAGATCAGGAATTTCCGGAGGGATCCAATAAATATTTTATGGCCGGCAATGGATAGTTCAAAAGATGGAGCCCCGACCGTAGTGGGGGCTCCTGAGTTGTTCAATAAGTACCGGATCTAGTGCGTGTTTTTAATTTATGCAGAATCATAACTGTTGCCGGAAACTACCTACATCAGCTATATTTTATTGCTCCGGTATTCAGAATGCATTTGACATTGAAAGTTTATTAACAGGGGGGTAAACAAAAGTTAAAGCCACTCTCACGCCCTTTCGGAGTATAACAGCGATATTTGTTTATGTAATCAGGTTTGTTAATGCATCCCAGAACAAATATTCTCATCACAATAACCGCATTCGTATGAAATTTCCCGGATTCATCATTTTATTTATCATTTCTTTTATAACCACTCAAAGTTTTGCACAGGTGAAGCAATACCAGACACAATGGAAAAAGATCGATGAACTCATCACTAAATCAAGGCTTCCAAAATCCGCTCTGGCTGAAGTAAAAAAACTGTATGCTTTGGCTAAAAAAGAAAATCAGCCCGCCCAGGTGATCAGAACGCTTGTTTATACAGCCTACCTGCAGGATGATCTCAGAGAAAATAACGATGTGCTGTCAATAAAAGAACTGGAAAAGGAAATCCAAACCCAAAAAGAACCAGCGGCTTCCATTCTGAAAAGCATTCTGGCCACCTATTACCTCGATTACCTTCAACAAAACAGGTATCAGCTGTATGACCGCACCAATACCATTCATTTTAACAAGAATGATATTGCCACCTGGACCTTGGAAGACCTGCATAAAAAGATATCAGAACTCTTTCTCTCCTCTCTTGGCAATGAACAGCTACTGAAACAAACAAAACTTGAACCATTCGATGCAATAATTATCAAGGGCAATCTGAGGTATCTGCGTCCTACATTATATGACCTCCTTGCCCATCGTGCACTGGAATATTTTGTAAGTGATGAAAGAGATATTGTAAAGCCTTCATTTGCATTTGAGATCGATCAGCCGGAAGCATTTGCCCCCGCTGCAGAATTCATAAAACATACCTTTTCCACGCGGGATTCCGTATCGCTGCAACATAAGGCATTATTGATATACCAGCACCTCATTGCTTTTCATTTGAATGATGCCAAACCAGATGCACTGATAGATGTTGACATTGACCGGGTTGAATTTGTTTACCGCAACTCAACATCAGCAAATAAAGATTCGCTTTACTTAAGATCACTTCAATACATTGCTGATAAATATGCGGGCAATTCCATTGCAAAACAGGCAACCTATCTGTTGGCCCGGTGGTATAGCAATAATGGCAATAGCTATAGTCCTTTAAAAGATACAGCCCACCGGTTTTATAAAGTAAAAGCAAAAGAATTACTGGAAGCAGCGATAAAGGACAGTAGCCATAAATCGCAGGGATGGGTGAATAGTTATAACCTGCTTCAACAAATCACCAAACCGGAGTTTTCTTTTGAACTGGAGAAAGTAAATGTCCCCGCCCTGCCATTCCGTGTTCTTGTTACCTATAGAAATGAGCCCGTTCTTCACTTGCGATTAGTAAAAGCGGATGCCCAATTGAAAAAACAACTGGAAACGAGAAATGAGGATGATGCGTTCTGGAGCACATTGATGAATGCCGCAGCCATAAAGACCTGGAACCAGCAACTACCTGAAACAAACGATTTACAACAGCATAAGGTTGAGATCAAGGTGGATGGATTGCCAATAGGTGAATATTATCTCGTTGCATCTTCAGATGAAAAATACAGCAAATCAAATACCCGTGTCGGTGCCAGGATGTTCTATGTTTCCAATATCAGTTTTGCCAATCAGAAAGAAAATTTCTTTGTGCTTCACCGCGAAACAGGGCTACCACTGGTTAACGCAACCGTAAAGGTTTACAAAAACATTTATGATTACAAAACATCAAAATACACCAGGGCAGGTATAGGAAATTTCAAAACCGACGTGAACGGGTATTTTAAGCTCGTCACACCAAAAGATGAGAGGTATAACAGTTATTACTTTGACATATCACACCATGACGACAGACTTGACCTTGACGAATCTCAATACGCATATTACTACAATGACTATGAAAACCGGGATGCAAAGGCCATCAAAAAAACATTTTTCTTTACTGACCGCTCCATTTACCGTCCAGGGCAAACTGTTTTCTTTAAGGGCATCGTAATAAATCAACTTGCAGAAAACAAAGGAGTAGCAGCTGATTATTCTACTTCTGTTTACCTGTATGATGCCAACTACCAGGTGAGGGATTCAATGAAACTAACTACAAATGAATTTGGTTCTTTCAATGGAAGTTTTAAACTACCGCAGAACGCACTGAATGGCAATTTCCAGATCAAAACAAAAAATGATGGTGTCGCTTATTTTTCAGTTGAAGAATATAAAAGACCAAAATTTCTTGTGGAGTTTGAAGAAGTAAAAGAAAGTTACCGTGTTAACGATACCATTACCATTACCGGTACAGCAAAGGCATATGCCGGAAATAATATTGATGGTGCAAAAGTTGTTTACCGTGTGGTAAGAAAGCCAAGATTTATTTACAGATGGTATTTCAGATCATGGTTACCCCCTGTGAAAGAAATGGAGATCACCAATGGAGAAACAGTAACAGATAAGGATGGAAGATTCACCATTCAATTCAGGGCAATTCCTGATAAGGATATTGATGTAAAGACCGACCCGGTATTTGATTATGAAGTAAGCGTGGATGTTACGGATATCAATGGAGAAACAAGAAGCGGATCCGAAACGGTAACAGCCGGATATAAATCTTTGATACTTGACATCAACATTCCGGAAAGAGCTTCACTGGATTCATTAAAACAGATCATGATCAGAACTGAGAACATGAATGGTGAATTCCAGTCGTCCACTGTAACAGTCAACTTCCATAAATTATCGCCCGAACAAAGACTCATCCGCAAACGGTATTGGGAACAACCCGACCAGTTCGTGATGAGTAAGGAAGAATACATCAGACATTTTCCGCATGATGAATACAGCAATGAAACCGATATGAGTACCTGGAGAAAAACAGGAACGGTAGGCAGAACGGATAGTTCAAGGGCAAACGGTCAATGGGCCATTGATAACGGGAAATTGACAACAGGTTTTTATGAAATAGAGATCATTACAAAAGATAAGGACGGCAATGAAGTAAAAGACCTTCGCTATATAGAATTATTTGATCCTAAGAATGGATTTAACAGGCCGGAATATTTATGGATTGGTCATGATAGTAAACCCATTGAACCCGGTGAGTCAACTTCAATTCAACTGGGGTCTGCTGCGCAACAGGTATTTCTCATCAATCAGGTAGATAAAAAAGGTAGCCAGGGATTTACCGAAATTCCTATCGGACAAAAAGGAAAGCAACCCTTTCCCGGCCTTGAGCATAATGAAACTGAAGCCGGGTTCAGGTATACTACCATCAATAATGAAAAGAAAACTTTCCCTTTCACTGCAACGGAATCAGACCGGGGTGGGTATGGTGTACATTTCTTTTTTATAAAAGACAACAGGCTTTATCAATATGGCGATATCATCAGTGTGCCCTGGAGCAATAAAGAATTAAAAATAGAATACGCCACCTTCCGTGATAAGACCCTGCCCGGAAGTGAAGAAACATGGAAAGTGAAAATTTCAGGATATAAGGGAGAACAGGTAGCTGCTGAAATGCTGGCCAGCATGTATGATGCTTCGCTGGATCAGTTCAGGCCTCATAATTGGAATAAACCAAATTTGTGGCCCTCATATTATAACAACCTGAACTGGAATGATGATTTGAATTTCACCGCTGTTGCATCTTCTAATAAATGGATACCCGAAAAAGAAAATAAAAACATTCCACATCAATATGATGTACTTACCGCTTACCCATATGTTTTAGAAAATAACAGGAGAGCGATGTTACGGGGCAACGCTGGTGTATATGGCTTAAGGTCAATGGAAAGTAAGGCGCAAAGAATGGCAGCGCCACCTGCAGTTGATGCTGTATTTAAAAACGAGGTGGCCGAATCAGCAGATTCAACCGCTGTAATGAATGCCGATGGAACAGATGATAAAACAGACTTTGATCAAACCACAAATGAACCTATACAGGTCCGCAAAAACTTCAATGAAACCGCATTCTTTTTCCCGGACTTGAAAACAGATGCTAATGGAAATATTGAATTTTCATTTACTGCTCCTGAAGCGCTGACCAGATGGAAAATTCAGACGCTGGCACATACAAAAGAATTGGCCTTTGGTCTATCCTCTAAAGAAATGGTTACGCAAAAAGAACTGATGGTTCAACCCAATATGCCAAGATTTGTGCGCCAGGGCGACAGGATGGAGCTGACAGCAAAAATTGTGAATCTCAGTGATAAGGAAATGACAGGGCAGGCACAACTCATGTTGTTTGATGCCACTACCAACCAGTCTGTTGATGGATACTTCATCAATACATTTCCCAACCAGTATTTCACGGTTGCTGCGGGACAAAGTGAAGTGGTGAAATTTCCTGTGCAGGTTCCATTCCAGTTCAACCATGCGCTGACCTGGAGGATCATTGCCAGGTCCGGAAACTTTAGTGATGGTGAAGAAATGACCTTACCAGTTCTTACCAATAAAGTACTGGTGACAGAAACCTTACCCATGCCGGTAAGCGGTAGTGAAACAAAAAATTTCAGATTTGAAAAATTATTGCAATCCGGTAATAGTGAAACACTCCAGCATCATTCCTTGTCTGTTGAATACACTTCCAATCCGGCGTGGTATGCTGTACAGGCCCTGCCTTACCTGATGGAATATCCTTATGATTGTGCCGAGCAAACCTGGAACCGTTATTATGCCAATGCTCTGGCATCGCATATTGCCAATGCAACTCCACGCATCCGCCAGATCTTTGAAAAATGGAAGACCATTGATACTTCAGCACTGATATCCAACCTGGAAAAGAACCAGGAGCTGAAATCAGCTTTGCTTGAAGAAACACCATGGGTGTTGCAGGCCAGATCTGAATCAGAACAAAAAAGAAATATTGCTTTACTGTTTGACATGGTGAAGATGAGTAATGAAATGCAGGCCAACCTTGAAAAGCTCAAACAAATGCAATCTTCAAATGGTGGATTTGTATGGTTCAAGGGTGGACCGGATGACCGCTACATTACACAATATATAATAACCGGAATAGGGCATTTAAAAAAGTTAGGTGTGCAAACGGAAAACCTGTCATCCATTTTAAGAACTGCCCTTCCCTATCTCGATAAAAAGATCAAAGAAGATTATGATAATCTCATTAAGCAAAAGGCAAAATTGATCAGCCAGCAGGTTAGTGATATTCAAATACAATATCTCTACATGCGCAGTTTTTTTCCTGAGATTGCCATTCCTGCTGCATCAAAAACAGCCTACAATTATTACAGGAAACAATCGCAGCAATTCTGGACCAAACAAAGTAAATACATGCAGGGTATGACTGCGCTGGCTCTTAGCAGGACCGCTGATAAAACCACGCCTTCTGCTATTTTGAGATCACTCAAAGAATCATCCATCATGCATGAAGAACTGGGAAGGTATTGGAAAGACAACCAGCCTGGTATCAGCTGGAGATGGTCGCAGGCTCCAATTGAAACCCAGTCTTTGATGATAGAAGCATTCAACGAGATCAACAAGGACACCAGAACAGTTGATGAATTGCGTACCTGGCTCATTAAAAACAAGCAAACCAATAACTGGAGAACAACAAAAGCCACAGCTGATGCGGCATATGCCATGTTATTGCAGGGAACGGACTGGCTTGGTAATGAACCGGAAGTTGAAATAAAACTGGGTTCGGTTACACTGAACAACAAATCAGGATCCGAAGCGGGTACAGGATATTTCAAACAAACCATTGCTCCTGAAAAGATCAGTCCTGCAATGGGAAACATTACTGTATCTGTAGAAAATAAAGATCTAAAACCGGGCACTGTTAATACCAGCTGGGGCGCTGTTTACTGGCAATATTTCGAAGACATGGATAAGGTAACCACCGCAGCTACGCCATTACAATTGAATAAAAAATTATTCATTGAAAAGAATTCTGACCGCGGTCCGGTTCTGACACCAGTTGAAGAGGGAACACAATTAAATGTTGGAGATAAAATAAAGGTCCGCATTGAGCTCCGCGTTGACCGCGACATGGAATACATGCATATGAAAGACATGCGCGCATCAGCCCTGGAGCCGGTGAATGTTTTAAGTGGTTATAAATGGCAGGATGGATTAGGTTATTATGAATCTACAAAAGATGCCAGTACCAACTTCTTCTTCAATCACCTGCGAAAAGGAACCTATGTTTTTGAGTATCCATTATTCGTAACGCATACAGGCAACTTTACCAATGGCATTACAACCATCCAGTGTATGTATGCACCGGAGTTTAGTGCGCATTCCGAGGGAGTACGGATAACAATTGAATAGAACAGGGAAATGGAACCGGTGAACTGATGATATGAAATCAGGAAGTAAGGAATGATGAAGTCCGTTCCCGGAACAAAACAATTTCCAAAAGATTTCAATGCCTGTATGCAGGGTCATGCCTTTGGCATGACCCTTTTTTATTTTAAAAAATACTAATTCCCCATAGTAAGTATAGAAGGGTCTGTAAATTAAATGTCAAAAATATTTGGATAAGATAAAAAACAAATGAAAGCTTCATTTAACAGGACCACCATGAAATTGACTTCCCAAATACTTTATGTTTTCTTAACATCTTCAGTTCCCTGGTCATCTGTTCCACTGCTCCACAATTCTTGGGTTTCTCCCTATCTTTGCCCATGGCAACAAACTCCACTTCTAAAAACTTTATAGACGGGCTGACTTTCGACGATGTTTTACTGGTTCCGGCATTCTCGGAGATCCTTCCAAGGGACGTAGAAATCAAGACCAGGCTTACAAAGGATATCACACTGAATATTCCCATGCTGTCCGCAGCCATGGATACGGTAACTGAAGCTGCACTTGCCATTGCACTGGCAAGGGAGGGCGGCATCGGCATCCTTCATAAAAACATGTCCATTGAAAAGCAGGCCGACCAGGTTCGTAAGGTAAAGCGCAGTGAAAGCGGATTGATCGTGGATCCCATCACGCTTCCTGTTGACGCCACCATTGGAGATGCGTTAAGGCTGATGAGAGAAAATAAGATCGGGGGCATCCCAATCATAGAATCAGGAGGAAAACTGGCAGGCATACTTACCAACCGTGACCTGAGGTTTGAAGAAGACCTGCATCGAAAGGTAAGCGAGGTAATGACCCGTGAAAACCTGATCACGGCACCGGAGGGAACAGACCTTAAAAAGGCAGAAGCTATTTTAAGAAAAACAAAGGTGGAAAAACTTCCTGTTATAGATAAATCAGGAAAATTAATTGGATTGATCACTTACCGTGATATTTTACAGGTGATCTCTTTTCCCCATGGTATAAAAGATAATATGGGCAGGCTGCTGGTTGGTGCTGCCATTGGCGTTACTGCTGATATTCTTGACAGGGTAGCCGCATTGCAACTGGTAGGTGTTGATGTAATAGTGCTTGATAGCGCACACGGACATTCAAAAGGCATCATTGATTCTTTAAAAAATGTAAAAAAGAATTTTAAGAACATCAATGTCATTGCAGGTAATATAGCCACCAGAGCAGGCGCAGAAGCCCTTGTGGAAGCAGGTGCTGATGCGGTTAAAGTGGGGATCGGACCTGGTTCTATCTGTACAACCAGGATCGTGGCAGGAGCAGGCGTACCCCAGTTAACTGCTATCATGCAGGCCCATGCCGGGTTGAAAAAGACCAACACGCCATTAATTGCGGATGGTGGTATCCGTTATACCGGCGACATGGTAAAAGCATTAGCAGCCGGTGCAGACTGTGTGATGATGGGTAGCATCTTTGCCGGCACTGAAGAAAGTCCGGGTGATACCATAATTTATGAAGGAAGAAAATTCAAGGAATACCGGGGCATGGGATCATTGGGAGCCATGAGTGTGGGAAGCAGCGACCGGTATTTCCAGGATCCTGAAGCGGATGTAAAGAAATATGTACCAGAGGGCATTGAAGGCCGGGTGGCATACAAGGGCATGCTGAAAGAAATTGTTTATCAATATACGGGAGGACTTCGTGCAGGTATGGGTTATTGTGGTGCTAAAAGTATTGCCGAGTTGCAGGAAGCCGGATTTGTCAGGATCACCAATGCCGGTATGCGTGAGAGCCATGCGCATGATGTGGAGATCACAAGGGAAGCGCCGAATTATACCCGTAAATAACCTCGGAGGTTGGACAACCTCGGAGGTTCTTCAAAAAATATCGAAATGTTTTAAATACGTTGAGCTTTACGTTGAACTTTGGAGGTTGCAGGCTGGGACCTCGGAGGTTGGAGGCGGAGGTTGGAGGCTTGAACCTCGGAGGTTGCCGGAACCTCCGAGGTTTCAAAACCTTAGAAAATGCAAAACTTACCAGGTAACCTGAAATTGCTTCGGTTGAAATTGAAAATGCATGAACCTCGGAGGTGGCAGGTGGGAACCTCCGAGGTTGCAGGCGGGAACCTCCGAGATTCCAATATTTATCTCTTGATTCAGTTACCTTGAAACTTTACAAATCAAACGAAGAAATAGGCTATTGCGTATTCGATCAGGGAATGATGAATTTTGAAAAAAGTCCATCCAGTACCTACAACTTTAAATGTTCCTTGTTTCTTTTTCAATATTCATCCGCTTATTATTTTTCCTGGAAACGCCTGAAGTATTAGATAGAGCAATTTGCCCGCCGGTGGTTTGAACATGAACCTCCGAGGTTGTCAGAACTTCTTGTCCGAACCTCCGAGGTTGCAGTCGGGAACCTCCGAGGTTGTTGTCAGAACCTCTTGTCCGAACCTCCGAGGTTGCAGACTGGAACCTCCGAGGTTGCCCTCGCCGGTAGTCCTGTTGCTGGTCAACACTAACCTTATGAGTGATTTTTAAGTAACAACCCGGTGGCTATAATCAAAATGGTAAAATCATCTATGTAATTCCTTTCCTCTTTTACCCTTTAACCTCTTAGCCATATATTTATGCCATATGAGATGCGTTCCTATCTTTTTGCTTTTCATATGCCTGGTTTCCTGTGCCGATCATAAGCCAGGCCTGGATTTTCAGGCATATCAAAATGATTCAGCAGGGAATGCTTCACAACCTGCCGCAATTGAACATATCATTGCCAGGATCAAACAAATAGATGCTGCTTCTATTTCAGATTCAGTTTACCTTGAGAACGAACAATTTCTGGAACATACTCCTGATGGAGGCGGATCTCTTACCGCATATCTCGAAAAAGATGAGGTAGTGAAGATCACGGAATGGATAGGACTTTCTTATGGAGTGACCGTCCATGATTTTTATTTTGATAAGGACGCGCTCATTTTTGTAAATGAAAAACAGGAGTATTTTGCTGTTAGTGTTGCAGGTATTGATCATGAAAGGTTTGACAAGGCTTACCAGGGACACTACTTTTATCAAAATGAAGATTTGATCAAATATTCCGATTCAGGTTTTAAAAGATTTTTAATAAATGTAAAAGAACAGGCAGCAGCATTCATTGAATCGGCTCATGCTTATCAAAAATTAATCAGGGAACAAAGGAAATAAGCCCTGCACCGACCACCAGTCATCCAGTTTTCTAGTGATAAATACAGGTATTTGGATTAGCTTACCACTACTCAAACTTTTACCATGGACAGAAAAAATTTCCTGTTGCATTCAGCCACTGCCGGTACTGCACTACTGATCCATCCTTTTCCAAATTTTGCCCAGGTAAAAAGTAAGCAAACAGACCCTTACAAACCAGAGATCGTAAAAGAATTTGTAGGCGCCGGGCATAATAACCTCAAAAGGGTCAAAGAAATGCTGGCAGACTATCCCAATCTTTTATATTGCCGTCACGATTCAGGAAACGGTGATTTTGAAGAAGCCATTGAAGGTGCGGGTCATGTTGGAGATAAAGAAATAGCCTTATACCTGATAGAACAGGGCGCCCGACCCAATATTTTTGTATTGACCATGCTGGGTGAGACGGCAATTGTAAAATCTGTAGTGGAAAGATTTCCTTCTTTACTTTTTTCCAAAGGGGCACATGGATTAACCTTACTGCATCATGCAAACAGAGGCGGAGAACCATCAAAAGAACTTGCTGATTATTTCAGATCAAAAGGTTTGACACAAACGCAAATTAAAATAAAGTGAGCGATGTGAGCTGTGTACTATAAGCTGCGGGCTGTGAGCTGTGAGCTGCATCGCGTAAAACAATCATTCAATTTTCTTTCAGAAATGACATATATAGTCACTACTCCCGACTCACGATTCCCGACTCCCGGCTCCTTACTCACGACTCCTGCCTCCCTCCTCCTCCTCATGGAACAACTGTTTCCTGAACTTCTGATAAAAAAAAGAAACTACCAGCAATAAAACCCCAAGTACAAGATAGGCAATCACTTTTTGTATGGCGGTGAATTGAGAACTGTCTACCACCAGCAGTTTGCCTAGTGTTAGTCCTATCAATACCATGGCTGTCATTCTGGCCTGCACTGATCTGACCCTGAATCCCCACACGAAAATGATCACTGCTGTTAATAACCACAAAAAAGTAACAGTAAATCCATCCCAGTTCAGCGCTACATAGAAAATAAACAGGGACAGTGATAACAACGAAAGCATTTTATAGGTAAGTATCTCATCTCTCCAATAATAGAAAATAAAGAAGGCCTGTAACCCAATAATTATTGATATCAATAAAGTAATCCTACCCGGATCCTCGTTTCCCGATAATGAAAGTCCAAATACAAAAAGCGAAGAAATATATAACGCTACATTATTAAGTACAAGACCGTAGGTGTCATTCACCAATAATTTTTGATTATAAAGAAGTTTAAATGCAATAATGGAAAAATGAAATGCAAGGAAGAATAAACTCATAAATAAAAATCCTGTCCCTTGCTGCTCTTCCTGGTACCTTACCCCCGCCCATGCTATAAACAGTAACCAGGTAATTCCCTGTGCCACCGAACCAAGGGTCTTCCATCGCTTTTTGATACACAGGAAAATGACAGCCACATTGATCAATGAAATATAGAGGAAGAAAAGATCGGCACGTTCTGCATTCCTGCTGATCAGAAAAGGAATAGCATAAGCGCCTACCAGTCCAAGTAAAGCAATCTCCTGCCTGCTATACCTGATGGCTTCATAAACCGTATAAACCGTTAAAACAACCATTATAATAAATGCCATTGCAAAAGAGAACATCTGATAATAAACATGCGCTGCATAAGTAGTGAAATATAAGGATGCCATGGCTCCACTTAATAAAATAGCACTGAAAACAACATACCTGGATTTAAGCTTTACCGATAAAACATACAGTACAAGTCCGGCAGCATAGGCAACGCCTATGCGCATACCTTCCGAGATCAATTCACGGTCAATGGCATATTTTACACCAATAGACAGACCAATTACCAGCACCACAATACCGATAAAATGAATGATCCTGAGTCCGATGAAGTTTTCAAGTGACCATTTTTTTGAAGCACTTACCTTTTTTATTACCATCTTCTGGCCTGTTATACCATCCAGCTGCTCCTGAAGTTCTTTTATCCTTTTATATTGTTGATGTAGTTGAAGCTTCAACATTTCAAGTTCCTGTTGAATGCCTTTTATTTTATCCTGATCATGCATGGCTTGTAAAGTAATAAATATTACACATGTAGTTAACAAGTCCGCAATGGGCATCGGGCTGTTTTTATTTAACTTGGCTCTTTAAAACCTGCATTTGAAAAAACTTCTTTTCATTTTTTATTCTGGCATCCTCTCCTTTTTTTCAGCCAATTCACAGGATAGCTGTACACTCCGTATCAGCCTGCTCACCTGTGCACCTGGTGAAGAATTGTATTCCACCTTCGGACATACTGCTTTAAGGGTTCAGGACCGGGTGACGGGAACGGATCATGTTTTTAATTACGGAACATTTGAATTCGGTCCGGACTTCTACGCTGAATTCATTCAGGGTAAACTTTTGTACTTTTTATCGGTTCAGGAATTTGAGGATTTCATGTACCAGTATCAGTATGAAAGCCGCAGTGTACAGGAGCAGGTAATTCAGATAAGCTGTGAGAACAAACAAAAATTATTAGAGGCGCTCAATGAAAACGCAGAAGAATCGAATAGGTACTACCGTTATGACTTCCTGTTTGATAATTGCACCACAAGGGCAAAAGATATTGTAAAGACTAATTCAGGTATGCCTGTGGTTTTCAGGAATATTCTGCCGGAAAATATTCCGAGCTTCCGTGACCTCATTCATAGTTATCTTGACAAAGGCAGGCAACCCTGGAGCAAACTGGGTATTGACATTTTACTTGGAGCAGACCTTGATAATCAGGTAACCAACGAACAGGCTATGTTCCTCCCGGATTATTTATTAAAAGGATTTGACAGTGCAACAATTGGTGGCCAGCCGCTGGTGGGTCCGGCAGTTACCATACTTCAGATGCCTTCGTCGGTAAATACAAATTCCATCCTAAGGCCGGCCATTGTATTTAGTTTTCTTCTGGTAGTAATAGTGATTATTTCATTAAACAAAAGAACATGGGCAATTAAGTTCATTGGCCTCTTTGATTTTCTTTTCTTTTTCCTTACCGGACTTGCAGGATTGTTATTACTTTTCATGTGGTTTGGAACGAACCATGAAGTCTGTGGAAATAATTTTAACCTCTTATGGGCCTTTCCACCCAACGTTGTGATGGCTTTTTTCGTACATAGCAACAAAACCTGGGTAAGATCATATTTCAGGATCCTTTGCTGGATGAGCAGCCTTTTATTGATCACCTGGTTCTTTTTACCGCAGGATATGAATGAAGCCATCCTTCCCATTTTATTATTGATCATTTACAGGAGCTGGTACCTTTCAAAAAACCGCCATGCAAAAACAGTTTCTATATCATAATAAAAAGATTTCTTACACTATTGCCGGTGAAGAAAATGCGCCTGTGGTGGTTTTGCTTCATGGCTTTGGTGAGAACCGTTCCATCTGGAAGAACCAACTTGAAACTTTAAAAGATTTCCGTTTGATCATTCCTGATATTCCCGGCAGCGGCCAGTCTGAAATGATTGAAAACATGCGCATCGAAGGCATCGCGGATGCCCTTTTCCATCTCATGAACCACGAGATCTCTGCCCTCCCTCACTCCCCCGCTCCGCACTTCACACTCATCGGTCATTCCATGGGTGGCTACATCACCCTGGCCTTTGCAGAAAAATATCCTGATATGCTCAATGGCTTTGGCCTTTTCCACTCCACGGCCTATGCAGACAGCCCCGAAAAAGTGCAAACCCGCAAAAAAGGAATTGCATTCATTCAAAAACATGGCCCATTTGAATTCCTGAAGACCTCCATTCCCAATTTATACAGCCCGCTCACCCGCGAAAGACAACCTTCATTGATTAAGGAACATTTAGACTCGGTACACAACTTTTCAGAAGCAGCACTCGTTATGTATTATGAGTCCATGATAGAGAGGCCCGACAGAGTTAACATCTTAAAAAACAGCACCATACCTGTGTTATTTATTCTTGGTAAGCATGATACTGCAGTTCCTTTAAAGGACGGCCTGGAACAATGTTTTCTGCCTTCTTTATCGTATATTCATGTCCTTGATGAGTCAGCCCATATGGGCATGATAGAAGAGCAGGAAAAAACCAATGAGATATTATTAAACTATTTGCTTAGCATAGACCACCAAACCCCATGAAGAAACTTGTTTTTTTACTGCTTTTTTCTGTGAGCGGAATATTTGCTTTCGCCAATCATATCACAGGTGGAACTATCTTTTATACCCTGGTATCCCAATCTGGAAATAATTATACTTATTCAATAACCTTATTACTATACCGCGATCACAATTCCAATGGTGCACCATTGGATAATCTTGCTGCCATGGGTATCTATAATAAAGTTACCGGGGCAAGTGTATGGACAAATGATATTGCATTATCTGATACAACACACCAGAATTTATCAGCTCCGGATCCCTGTATCAACAACCCGCCATCCATTTGGTATGATGTGGGACGATATACTTTTACAGTTACGTTGCCAGGAATTGCTGAAGGCTATGTGATTGCCTACCAACGTTGTTGCAGGATTTCCGGTATCAACAACCTGTTAAGTTCCAGCAACCTTGGGGCAACCTATACTGCTCAAATACCCGGAACAAATACTGGCGCATCACATCCGGCCAACAACAGTGCAAGGTATACAGGTAAGGATACAGTTGTGGTATGCGCAGGTAATAGTTTTTGTTACGACTTTGGAGCAGATGATCCTGATGGTGATTCACTCGCTTATTTTTTCTGTAATGCATTTACAGGAGGTACTACCACCAATCCTGCACCCAGGCCACCGGCAGCACCTATTCCAAATACGGATGGTTCGTATCCTGCAGTTGCCTATGCAGCCCCATACAAAGCTGAGGCTCCCCTGGGCGACCTGGTAACTCTTGATCCAAATACGGGCATGCTTTGCGGAATTGCCCCTGATCCGGGAATTTATGTTGTTACCGTTTGCGTTGCCGAATACCGTGATGGTAAATTAATTGCCACCCAGAGAAAAGACCTGCAGATCAAGGTTGGTGATTGTGATCTTGTTGGCGTTACCCTGCCAACTTCCTATCCGATGTGTGATGATTTTACGAGAGCATTTGAAAATCTTTCGCCTCCCAATTCATTGATCCATTCTTGGGAATGGACCTTTGGCGATGGGGCTACATCATCACAACAAAGACCTACACATACTTATGGAGATACAGGAACCTATTCCATAAAACTGGTGGTCAATCGCGGAGAAGCCTGTGTGGATTCTGCAGTGGCGGTTGCTCATGTATATCCTGGATTTTTTCCAAACTTTGGCTTTGCCGGATTATGTGCCACCAAACCAACGCAATTCTCTGATTCAACCGTTACTGCCTATGGTTTCGTAAACAGCTGGCGATGGGATTTTGGCGATATGGCAGCTACAAATGATACATCGCGACTTCAGAACCCTGCCTATTCCTACCCAACAACAGGTGCAAGGAACATCCGTTTTATTGTTACCAGTAATAAAGGTTGTATCGATACCCTTTTCAAAGAAATTACCATATTGGACAAACCGCCTCTCTCCGCATTTCCCCAGGATACACTTATATGCAATGGAGACAATGTGCAGCTTGAAGCAATAGGAAATGGAGAGTTCAGCTGGTCAGGTCCCAATATAATAAATGGCAATACGGCCACTCCAACAGTTAGTCCCACTACCACAAGTCAGTATACTGTACAGCTTACTGACAATGGTTGCATCAATACGACAACAGTTCAGGTGAGGGTGATAGATTTTGTAACACTTCAGGCTATGCCTGATACGGTGATTTGTGCCACAGACTCACTTCAGCTCAGGGCATTTACTGATGGACTCCGGTTCAACTGGACCCCATCAGCTACATTGAATGACCCTGCTATAAAAAATCCATCAGCCCTGCCGGTCAGTACAACCACCTACCAGATCACATCAACCGTTGGAAGCTGCAATGCAACCGATGAAGTAACCGTAACACTGGTGCCTTATCCCGGCGCTAATGCAGGTGATGATGCAGGTATTTGTTTTGGTTCATCAACCCAGTTGAATGCAACCATCGTTGGAAGTTCATTTACATGGACACCATCCGGATCGCTGGTCAATCCCAATACACTCAGCCCCGTTGCGAGTCCGTCTGCAACCACTGACTACATTCTTACAGTAACCGATAACCTTGGCTGTCCCAAACCCGGACGGGATACGGTAACCGTAACAGTGCTTCCTAAAGTGGATGCATTTGCAGGGAATGATACCAATGTAGTAGTTGGCCAACCGGTACAGTTCAATGCTTCCGGAGGCATTAATTATCTATGGCTTCCTTCAACAAATCTGAGTAATCCTGCCATTTATAATCCTACAGCCACCTATAATGGAAGCTTTGACAGCATCCGTTATAAAGTGATCGTAACAAATGAACTGGGATGTGCGGATTCCGCTTATTTACTGGTAAAGATTTTTGACACGCATCCCCAGGTATTTGTGCCAACAGCTTTCACGCCAAATGGTGACGGAAGAAATGATGTATTCAAACCCATAGCGGCCGGCATGGATAAATTTGAATATTTCAGGGTTTATAACCGTTGGGGACAACTGGTTTACAGCACCACCAATACAGAAACAGGGTGGGATGGAAACATCGGTGGAAAACCTCAGGCCAGCAACACTTTCGTATGGATTGTAAAAGGAGTTGATTATACCGGTAAAGTGGTATTTGCAAAAGGGACAGTTGTTTTGATAAGGTAGTTTGCAGTTATCGAATGTAAACCTGTTTTTAACAGGCAGTCTCCCACACTTTGTCATCCGTTTAATATGGATCTGGTTGTAGCATAAACGTATCACTTAATAATTCAGGATCAGTAACATTCTACGTCCAGGTCAGTTCGCATCACAAGTTCAAGGGTATCTGCACATGCTTTAATCGTTTACATCAACTTATGCTTATGGAATACTGCCAGATCCGCGGACATTCCGTATGAACATCCTTACAACAAATTCCCATTTGCTGATACGACAAAAACCTGATTTTGCCGCCGCTCCCTCTCCTTATATTCGCATCATGAATAAAATCGTTTTCATAACCGGAGCTACAGCCGGATTTGGACAAGCCTGTGCTTATAAATTCGCAGAGAATGGATATCATCTCATATTGAATGGACGCCGTACAGAAAGACTGGAACAATTAAAAAAGGAACTCGAAAATTCATTTTCAATACACTGCCATCTGCTCCCTTTTGATGTGCAGGACCAAAAATCAGTTTTTGAATCTGTTAACAACCTGCCAGACCAATGGAAATCCATTGATGTGCTCATCAACAATGCCGGCCTGGCACTCGGCAGGGATCTTTTTCATGAAGCCGGTATTGAAGACTGGAATACCATGATCAATACCAACGTGAAAGGTCTGCTCTATGTAACAAAGGCCGTGGTTCCTTTTATGATCGAAAGAAAAAAAGGTCACATCATCAACATTGGATCAACTGCAGCAAAGGAAGTATATGAACGGGGCAATACCTATTGTGCAACTAAAGCCGCTGTAGATTCCATCAGCCAGGGCATGCGTATCGATCTGTTGAATTTCAACATCAGGGTTACCGCCATTCACCCCGGCGCTGCTGAAACAGAGTTTTCACTGGTAAGATTCAAGGGTTCAGAAACTGCGGCTAAAAAAGTATATGAAGGATTTCAACCTTTGCAGGCCAATGATGTAGCTGATATTATATTTTATGCAAGCAGTTTACCACCGCATGTATGCATCAATGATCTGGTGGTAACCTCCACGCAACAGGCAAATGCTTATCTTTTTAACAGATCGGCAATTTTGTAAAACCTTTTGAAAACCCTAACTTGTCTTTGGCAATTATTCAGGTTCATGGCACAGGTTTGGATGATACGGCGCGGCAGTTTTAACGGTGTTACTTATAATTTCATTCGGATATACACTTAGAAGATCTACGTTTTTGAAAAAATTGACCTGATTTAGCTTTTCACCTAAAATATTTTACGCTACTTTTAAAACCTACTGTTATTCCCGATAATCCATGAAAAAAGCCATTATCCTTTTTACCACTTTATTAGCCTTATGCACCTCTGTATTTTCACAGGATGTGATCAGGTTACAATCCTGCAGTGATCCGCTTATTGAACGCCAGGTGGACAGTCTTAAACAATTATATGGAAAAGATGGTTTTGAAGTAATGAGAGAAGCTTCCATTATGATGGAAAGTGATTATGAGATGCCGGTAATACTTCAGCTGAACGAACGCACCATGTACCAGATCGTTTTTATTGGTGAATACACGTCCAAACTTTATGAAGTACGGATGTACGACTGGGATGAGAAGATGGTTTCCTACCAGAAAAAGCAATGGGGTGATATTGATGGTAATATTATCTCCTTCAACTACATTCCCAAATTCACGGAATTCCATATGATCAAACCCCTTCAGGCCAATAAGAAAAAGAAAAAAGGCTTATGCGGTTATGTGATGATCTTTATTAAGACCAGACCGTAGGGCACTGTCCCCCTAAAGGGGAAAAGCGTGTTGTCTTCTGAACTTTAGATTGTAAGGCTTAGTTTTCAGAAAATTCCAAAGGATTTCTTCTGCATGGGTTGGAGTTTTTCTTAAAAGACCCGCATTTCTGAAAATTATTCTGCCTGCACTACAAAATATTTTTCTTTTGATCCTTAATTAATTTTTCCTGCAAGTTTTAAT
>CAMPIQ010000064.1 GCA_946886475.1 uncultured Chitinophagales bacterium
TAGTAATTATAACAGATATTTTGTATATCAAATAGTATTATTACATCTATTGCCCTGATCCTGAATTTTATTAAATAACAATATTTACAAAGACGGTTAATGGAGGAAATCCAAATCAATAAGAACGACCAAACGGGGCTGAGTATAAAAGAGATCTTTTATAAATACATCCGCTTTCTTCCTCTGTTTATCATTTCCATTGCCATTTCATTACTTGCAGCGTATGTTTATTTACGTTATGCTACGCTGGTGTATAATTCTTCCGGTACAATGGTAATTCAGGAAGATAAATCTTCCGGAAGCAACAACGATAAATTTGAACAACTTTTTGAAGTTGAAAAAACCAAGAATATTCAGAATGAGATAGAATACATAAAATCCAGGCAGATCATGAACAGGGTAGTGCAATCCCTGAACCTTAACTGGACCTATCTGGCAAAAGGAAACATCAAGGAACTGAATATATATAAGAATAGTCCTTTTAGTGTTGAAGCCTTTGAGATCAACGATTCCACCACTTCATTTGCTCTTGAGATCCATTTCAGGAACGAAAATAATTTTACCATCAATGGTAATGGCCCTTTTACTTTTGGCCAGGTATTGAAGAATGAATTTGGTGTATTCAAAATAACCAGGAATAAAGGCATCATTGGCAACGATTACATAGTTATGTGGCAACCTACCAGGGTTGTTGCCTCAGGACTTTCGGGTATCAGCGTTGCTCCAAAGCAAAATACCGGCATCCTGGTTTTGTCATATGAATCAACCAATCCACATCTCGCCGCTGATGTCATTAATCAGGTGATGGAAGAATACCAGAAAGCAACCATTGAGGATAAAAACGCTTCAACCCTCCGCCGATTAATGTTTGTAGAAGATGAAAGAAAGATCATAGAAAGGCAGATCGATAGTATTACAGCGGTGCAGCTGGCCTTTATGAAACAAAATGGCCTGATAGATGCGGACGCTCAGTCGGCCATGCATTTTAGCCAGTTGGAAAGAGCTACAGAAGCATCAAGAGATCAAAGGATCAAACTACAGAATGTTTATCAGATAGAAGGATACATAAGAAACCAAATGGGCGATGTACCCGTTCCTTCTTCTTTGGGTCTGGAAGATCAGACCCTGAATGATATGGTAAATGCCTATAACCAGGCGCAGGTTGAATTAAACAGTCTTAAAAAATCTGCTCCACCGGGAAATGCGGCCATCAGGCAAAAAGAATCACTGGTCAATAGCCTGCAGTCAAACATTCTTGAAAGTCTCGGTAATATCAAAAGGGCATTCACCTCATCCATATCCAGTCTCAATGGAATAAGTTCCTCAGCCCAGAGTCAGCTCAGTAGCATGCCTGAAAAAAAGCAGGCTATCGAAGGCATCAAAAGACAACTGGAACATAAGCTGGTTGTGTACAATGCCCTGCTGGAAGAAAGGGAAAAGTCGGCAATTGCGCTGGCCTCCACAATCTCTGATATAAAAGTTTTAACGGAAGCCACACCAAATAATACACCGGTAAAACCAAACCGCACCAATATTCAATTGCTTGCAGTGGTTGTTGGTATATTCCTGCCTGCCCTGTTTATTTTCATCATTGAATTATTAAATGATAAGGTTACAACCAGGCATGATATTGAAAGGCTTACGGATGCAACAATTATTGGCGAGGTTGGCCATTCTTACGGAAAGAACAATCTTGTTGTGGCTGCCAATAACAGGAGTGTGGTGGCGGAGCAATTCAGGATCATACGTTCCAATCTTCAATATGTATTGAACCATATTCAAAATCCGGTAATCCTGGTTACCTCTTCATTCAGTGGCGAAGGAAAATCATTCATCAGTACTAATATTGGTGCTGTGATGGCAGTGGCAGGTAAAAAAACGGTTATCCTTGAATTTGATATACGGAAACCCAAGATCCTTTCGCATTTAAACATGACGCGGAAACCCGGATTAACAAATTATCTCCTTGGTAAAGCTAAAATTGAAGAACTCTTTATCGGTGTTGATGGAAGCGAAAATCTTTTTGTACTTCCCTGCGGACCTGTGCCTCCAAATCCTGCCGAGATCTTACTTGATCCGAAACTGGATGATCTTTTCAGTTATCTGAAAACAAATTTTGATGTGGTGATCATGGATACGGCACCTGTTGGGATGGTGAGCGATGCCATGACACTAAGCAAATACGCTGATGCCACCCTTTACATTGTGCGCCAGGGCCACACTTATAAAAAACAGGTTAACCTCATTGATGAATTTTATGTTCAGGGCAAGTTGCCTAAAATATCAATCATATTGAATGATGTAAAGATCAGGAGCGGGTATGGCTATTATGGATATGGCCGTTATGGATATGGATATGGTTATGGTTCCGGATATTTTGAAGAGGAAGAAAAAGCCCCGGGATTTTTCGGAAGACATTTTAGCTGGCTTGATACAAAAAAATGGTCGAGAAATAAACGTAAAAGAACTAAAGTCTGATGCGCATACTGATTACCGGCGGTGCCGGCTTTATTGGGTCTAATCTTGTTGAAAAACTTCTTCAGAATCCGGATGTGGAATTGATAAGAGTTCTTGATGATCTTTCAACAGGTAATAAAAAGAACATCGAAAATTTTTCTGCCAACAAAAAATTTGAATTTGTTGAAGGAGATATCAGGGATTTTAATACCTGCCTAACCGCCTGCCATGAAATGGATGTAGTGTCACACCAGGCTGCACTGGGTTCTGTTCCCCGTTCTATTAACGATCCTCTTAAAACTAATGAAGTAAATATAACGGGTACACTCAACATCTTTACTGCTGTAAAAGAAAAACGGATCAGGCGTGTGGTATATGCCGCAAGTTCTTCAACCTATGGCGATCATCCCGGACTGCCAAAAGTTGAAGAAAAAATTGGAAATCCTCTTTCCCCTTACGCGGTTACCAAGTATGTGAATGAGCTTTATGCCAATGTGTATGCCACTACTTATGGCATTGAATTTATCGGGCTGCGTTATTTTAATGTATTCGGACCTCAGCAAAGTCCAAACGGACCTTATGCTGCTGTGATTCCTTTGTTTATAAAATCAGTACTTGACAATGAGCCTCCTACCATTAATGGGGATGGCGAGCATAGCCGTGATTTTACTTTTGTGGCAAATGCGGTGCAGGCAAACGAGCTGGCCCTGTTCACAGGCAATCCTGCTGCTGTGAATCAGGTATACAACATTGCTTATGGTGAGAGAACTTCATTGAACCAGCTTTTCGAAATGATCAAGGAAGTTGCAGGAAGCGACCTGGCTCCAAAATATGGACAGGAAAGAAAAGGCGATGTAAAACATAGTCTTGCTGATATCAGCAAAGCCGGCAACCTGCTGAATTATAAACCCGGTGTTAGTGTGAAAGATGGTTTGAAAACAACTTTTGAATGGTATAGAAAGCATCACCACTTTGCTTACTCTTAAACTTATTTAAAAGAATTGGCGCAGGTTTAATAAGTGCCGGTTCTTTTTCCATTTTTCATTTCTTATTCTCATGTCAATTTTCATCCATCCTACATCCATTATTGATGAAGGCTGTATTATTGGTGATGGAGTCAGGATCTGGCATTTTACGCACCTGATGCAGGGTTGTTGTATTGGCAATGATTCTGTGATAGGCCAGAATGTTTTTATTGGCAGTTATGTGAGAATCGGCGCTAATGTACATATCCAGAATAATGTTTCGGTATATGAGGGCGTTAGCTGTGAAGATGATGTATTTCTTGGACCCTCTGTTGTTTTTACGAATATCAAAAACCCCCGCAGCTCAGTTAGCCGAAAGGGACAATTTGTGCAAACCATTATCAGGAAAGGCGCTACCATTGGTGCCAACGCAACCATCATTTGTGGGAACGAGATCGGGGCTTATGCATTTATCGGGGCCGGATCTGTTGTAACAAAACCTGTAAAAGCCTATAGTATTATGACGGGAAACCCTGCAAGGCAATCAGGATGGATGAGTGAAAAGGGATGCCGGCTACATTTTGATGAGCAGGGCTTTGCATTATGCACTGAAACAAATGAGCAATATCAGTTGAAAAACCAAACCGTAACTATTATCAGGTGAAGCTGTTTGCACTGACCGGAGTTTCAGGTTTTGTAGCACCGAGGCACCTGCATGCCATTAAATCAACCGGCAATGAACTGGTAGCGGCTATGGATATTTCAGATTCGGCGGGTGTGCTTGACAGTTATTTTCCATCTGCTGATTTTTTTACAGATCCGGGCGAATTCAAACATTTTATTGAGCAATGCAATAAGAAGCGGTCACCCGTTGATTATGTCTCGGTTTGTACGCCAAACCATTTGCATGAAGAAAATATCAGGATGGCTGTGCTGTCGGGCGCTGATGTGATCTGCGAAAAACCGCTTGTGCTGGATCCGGATGATGCACAAAAACTAAAACACCTTGAAAATAGTTCAGGTAAAAAGATCTTTAATATTCTTCAGTTACGTCATCATCCAGGTATTCTTGATCTGAAAAAGAAAACAGAGCATGAATCAGCATCCCACAAGTATGAGATAGACCTGGCTTATGTTACTCCCCGGGGTAAGTGGTACCACAACAGCTGGAAAGGCGATCCTGCCAGATCCGGAGGCATAGCCACCAATATCGGAATTCATTTTTTTGATATGCTGATCTGGATCTTCGGATCTGTTCAGAATTGTATTGTACAAATGCACAATGCGGAACGTTCTGCCGGTTTCCTGGAACTGGAAAAGGCAAGGGTCAGATGGTTTTTAAGCATCAATGAAACTGATCTTCCTGATCTGAACAACAGGAGCGCCGTACGTTCAATGGTGGTGAACGGACACCATGTTGATTTCAGTTCAGGATTTACTGAACTTCATAAAAATAATTATTCATCCATAATGGCAGGCCAGGGATGCAGAATTGATGATGTGATGCCATCCATTGAACTTGCCCACACCATCAGGTTCCAGGAACCTGTAGGGAAAAAGGGAGAATGGCATCCCATGGCAAATCTTTTTATCGAATAAAAATGAAAAAAACGATCATCATAACCGGCGGTGCCGGTTTTATTGGTTCACATGTAGTAAGATTGTTTGTGATTAAATATCCTGATTACAGGATCATCAATCTTGATGCACTTACCTATGCAGGTAATCTTGAAAATCTTCGCGACATTGAATCAAAGCCCAACTATATTTTTGAAAAGGTGAATATCCTTGATGTAAATGAACTGGACCGTTTGTTCAGTTCCTACCAGCCGGATGGCATTATACACCTTGCCGCGGAATCTCATGTTGACCGTTCTATTTTATCTCCCCTTGATTTTGTATATACCAATGTGGTTGGCACCGTAAATCTTTTAAATGCGGCAAACAAATGCTGGAAAGGAAATTCAGAAGGGAAACGTTTTTATCATGTATCTACAGATGAAGTATATGGTGCATTAGGGGATCAGGGCTTTTTTACGGAGGAAACTCCTTACGATCCGCATTCGCCGTATTCGGCATCCAAGGCTTCTTCCGATCATTTTGTCCGGGCTTATCACGATACCTATCAATTGCCTGTTGTTGTCAGTAATTGTTCCAATAATTATGGTCCTTATCATTTTCCTGAAAAACTGATCCCATTGTTTATCAACAACGTCATAAATAAAAAGCCCTTGCCGGTATATGGAGACGGGCTGTACACGAGGGACTGGCTTTTTGTTAAGGACCATGCCATTGCCATCGACCTTGTATTTCACAAAGGAAAGAACGGCGGTACGTATAACATCGGAGGATTCAATGAGTGGAGAAATATTGACCTTGTAAAGCTGCTCTGTAGTTTAATGGATAAAAAGCTGGGCAGGAAGCCTGGCGAAAGCGAAGCGTTGATCACTTATGTGAAGGACCGCCCAGGCCATGACCGCCGCTATGCCATTGATGCAACAAAGATCAATCAGGAATTGGGATGGAAACCGGGTGTAACTTTTGAAGAAGGGCTTGAGCAAACAATCGACTGGTATCTTGAAAATACAGAATGGCTTTCGCATGTAACCACCGGAGAATATCAGAAGTATTATGAAAAACAGTATGATTGATAATTAATAATCTTTTTCTTTGAATTGCAGAAAATCAAAATCCAACCATGAAAGGAATCATTCTGGCAGGCGGTAGCGGTACAAGGCTCTACCCCATTACAAAAGCTATTTCCAAACAGCTGATGCCCATTTACGATAAGCCTATGATCTATTACCCGCTGTCCATCCTGATGATGGCCGGGATCAGGGAGGTGCTCATCATCACCACACCGGAAGACAATAGTTCTTTCAGGCGTTTGCTTGGTAACGGTTCGCAAATAGGATGTTCATTCGAATATGCTGTTCAGGAGGTGCCCAATGGGTTGGCACAGGCATTTGTAATAGCCGAAAAATTTATTGGAGATGATAAGGTGGCTCTGGTGCTGGGGGATAACATTTTTTATGGAACGGGACTGGGAAGACAATTGCGTACGCTTAGTGATGTAGATGGAGGATATGTTTTTGCCTACGAGGTATCTGATCCCGAGCGATATGGTGTAGTTGAATTTGATAACGATAATAAAGTTCTTTCCATTGAAGAAAAGCCTGCCAGGCCTAAATCTAAATATGCAGTTCCCGGATTGTATTTTTATGACAATGAAGTGGTAAGTATTTCAAAGAATCTTAAGCCATCTGCAAGAGGAGAATATGAGATCACAGATGTAAATAAAGTGTACCTGCAAAAAGGAAAATTAAAAGTGGCTATTCTTGACAGGGGAACAGCCTGGCTGGATACCGGAACTTTCGAATCGATGAATGATGCAGGTGAATTTGTAAAAGTGATCGAGAAAAGACAGGGTACCAAGATCGGGTGCATCGAAGAAATAGCTTACCGGATGGGCTTTATCAACAGGGCCCAGCTACTGGAACAGGCGGATGCTCTTGAGAAAAGCGGGTATGGCCACTATCTTAAGAAGGTAGCAGCATATGAAGATTAATTCAAAACAGGCCGTGTTCATCATCGGCAGCATTATTATAAATCCAATATGGAATTAAAAGGTAAAAAAGTACTTGTAACAGGCGCTGATGGTTTTATCGGCAGTCATCTTGTAGAAAGATTACTTGAGGAAGGTTGTAAGGTAAAGGCATTTTGTTATTACAACTCTTTCAACAGCTGGGGATGGCTGGATACTTTCCCTAAAGAAAAGATCAGTGAGATTGAAATTTTTACCGGAGACATCAGGGATCCGAATGGCGTACGCACCTCCATGCAGGATTGTGATATTGTTTTTCATCTGGCAGCATTGATAGCTATCCCTTTCAGTTATCATTCTCCCGATTCCTATATCGATACCAATGTAAAAGGAACACTGAATATTGTTCAGGCAGCAAAAGACCTGGGTATCAAAAGGGTGCTCGTTACTTCTACATCGGAGATATATGGTACTGCCCAATATATTCCCATTGATGAAAAGCATCCAAAGCAACCACAATCACCTTATTCCGCTTCCAAGATCGGAGCAGACTGCATTGCAGAATCTTTTTACAGAAGCTTCAATCTGCCACTCACCATTGTGCGTCCTTTTAATACTTTTGGTCCCCGTCAGTCGGCGCGTGCCGTGATACCATCCATTATCATTCAATTATTGAATGGCAAAAATGAGATCCGCCTGGGAGATCTGCGTCCAACACGTGATCTCTTGTTTGTAAAAGATACCGCAGAGGGCTTTGTTGCCATTGCCAAATCAGACGAATTGATAGGGGAAGACTGCAATATTGCAACCCAGTCGGAGATCAGCATAAAAGACCTTGCTCAAAGCCTGATCAATAGGATAAGGCCCGATGCAAAGATCATTACCGACGATGAGAGAATGAGACCTGAGAAAAGTGAAGTGTTCCGTTTATTTGGATCAAATGAAAAGCTCATTTCAAAAACAACATGGAAAGCCGGTTATACACTGGAAAAAGGGTTGGATGAAACAGTGGCCTGGTTCAGGGATCCTGCCAACCTCAGACAGTACAAAGCTGATATTTACAATATCTGATGAATAATAATTACGAACCGGTACTTCAGAAGATCCGGCAACTTTTTAATGAACCCCAGGCCTTTATTCCTTTGCATGCACCATATTTTGGCGGCAATGAAAAAAAATATGTCCTGGAAACCATCGACTCCACTTTTGTTTCTTCAGTAGGTCCCTTTGTTAGCAGGTTCGAAGAAATGATGTGCGATATAACCGGTGCGGGTTATGCCATTGCCACCATGAATGGTACCACTGCCCTTCACCTCGCCCTGTTGGTTGCCGGTGTAAAAGCCGGAGATGCTGTAATAACACAACCTTTAACTTTTGCCGCCACAGCCAATGCTATTGCCCATGCAGGTGCACAGCCCATTTTTGTTGATGTTGACAGGGATACTTTAGGTTTGTCTCCACAGGCACTCGAAGTTTGGTTACATGAGCATGCAGAAGTGAAAGAAGGAATATGTAAGATCAAATCAACTGGACAAAAAATAGCGGCCTGTGTTCCCATGCATAGTTTCGGATTTCCGGTACGCATCCGGGAATTGATGGAAGTGTGTAAAAAGTTTTCCATTGTAATTGTTGAGGACGCAGCCGAGTCTTTAGGAAGCTATGTTGAAAATAAGCACACAGGTAATTTCGGTTTACTTGGTATTTTCAGTTTCAACGGTAATAAAACTATTACTTCCGGTGGAGGTGGCGCCATTGTAACCAGTGATGAGAAATTAGGTAAGCTTGCCAAACACCTTTCAACTACGGCCAAGGTGCCGCATGCGTATGAATTCAGGCATGACCAGGTAGGATACAATTACCGAATGCCCAATCTGAACGCGGCCCTTGCTTGTGCACAGCTTGAGCAGCTGGATATTTTTCTTAAGAACAAAAGAGAACTGGCCCTTACCTATAAAGAATATTTCAGCAGCAGAAATGAAACATTTGTCTGGGAGCGCGAGGGAACTGTTGCCAATTTCTGGCTCAACACTATCCTGTTCAGTAACCAGGAAGAGCAAAGGTCTTTTCTTGAGTACAGCAACGAAAACAAAATAATGACAAGGCCCATATGGCAATTAATGAACAAGCTTCCCATGTTCCAGACCTGTTTGAAAGGAGATCTTTCCAATGCTATCTGGCTGGAAGAAAGGGTGGTAAATATTCCGAGTAGTTACAGACCTGGTAAATGATGATGAAAAAATTTTCTATAGGATATTTTGCTGATGGGCCCTGGAGCCATCATGCTTTAGATTTATTATTAGCTGATGAATCTCTTGAGGTAAAGTTTGTTGTTCCGCGCAGGGATACCAAAGATGATATTTTAAAAGGTTTAGCGCTGTCAAATAAAATTGACTACCTGGAAGGTGTTCTGTTGAATTCTAATGAATTCTTTTTGAAAGCATCCAACTATAATTGCGACCTGTTTGTTTCAATGAGCTATAATCAGATCTTTAAAAACAGGATAACGAATCTTCCGCCATATAAAACAATCAATTGCCATGCAGGCAAATTGCCATTTTACCGGGGAAGGAATATTCTTAATTGGGTTTTGATAAATGATGAAAAGGAATTTGGAATTACAGTACACTACATTGATGAGGGGATTGACACGGGAGATATTATTACTCAGAAAACCTTCCCTATATCTGATAACGATAATTATAAATCATTGCTTACAGTTGCCTTTGTAGAGTGCGGAAATTTATTATACCAGGCAATTAAGCTGATCCAGTCAGGAAATGCAAATCCCGTTCCTCAGAGATCTATTCATCCGGTTGGATTTTATTGCGGTATCAGGGGAGAAGGCGATGAAGTGATTAACTGGAATCAGAGTAGCAGGGATGTGTTTAATTTTATTAGAAGCGTTTGTTCACCAGGACCTGTTGCAAGAACAAGTTTGAATGGCCAGGAGATAAAGATCAATAAGTCAGTTTTAATTTCAAACGCCCCTGCCTATAAATGCATTCCTGGGCAGGTTGTAGGTAAAACAAATGATGGATACATAGTCAAGACACTCGATTCATCACTGGAGGTGTTGGAATTGGAAACATCTGTAAAAATAAAAATAGGGGACAGATTTAAATGAAAGGGGTATTAATTATAGCTGAAGCCGGCGTTAATCATAATGGTGACCTTTCCCTTGCTTATAAACTAATAGATGAAGCTTTTAATGCCGGTGCAGACATAGTAAAGTTTCAAACTTTTAAGGCTGAAAAACTTGCGAGCAGGAAAGCTGCGAAAGCTGAATATCAAATTGCAACAACAGGTAAAACTGAAAGCCAGTTTGATATGCTTAAAAAGCTCGAGCTCTCTGAAGATGATCATGACAACTTAATGGCTTACTGCAGAAAAAAAGGAATTGCATTTCTTTCTACGCCCTTTGATCAGGAAAGCAGTAAACTATTAAAAGCGAAAGGTATAACCATAGGAAAGATACCATCAGGTGAAATTACCAACCTTCCTTACCTGCAGGATATGGCAAAAAACTTTCCAAGAATTATATTATCTACGGGTATGTGTGAAATGGATGAGGTAAAGATGGCGGTAAAGGTTTTGTTAGATGCCGGAGCTTCAAAAGCTAATATTACCATTTTGCATTGCAATACGGAATATCCAACACCAATGGCTGATGTAAATCTCAAAGCCATGAACCACATAAAAAATGAGCTGGACATAGAAGTGGGTTATTCTGATCATACCCTTGGAATAGAAGTACCTGTTGCTGCCGTTGCATTGGGAGCAACGGTCATAGAAAAACATTTTACCCTTGACCGTAATATGGAAGGTCCTGATCATAAGGCTTCATTGGAACCAGACGACTTAAAAGCAATGGTTTCAGCAATAAGAAATATTGAAAAGGCATTGAGCGGCTCCGGTATCAAAGAACCAAGTGCATCTGAGATCAAAAACAGGGATATTGCGCGTAAAAGTCTTGTAGCTTCAAAGTACCTGGCCAGTGGTTCCGTAGTAACAGAAAATGATATTGAAATCAAAAGGCCTGGCAATGGTATATCGCCTATGCGGATTCATGAATTCATAGGAAAAAAATTGAAAAGGTCCATTGAACAGGATGAAATTTTTACAATAGATCATTTTGAATAAATGAGAATAGCTTTATTAACCAGTTCGCGTGCCGATTATGGTATCTACCTTCCATTGATGCGCGCCTTGCATAATGATCCGGCATGTGATCTGAGGATAATTGCTTTTGGAACACATCTTTCATCCTTTCACGGTCACACAATTGATCAGATCAAAGCAGATGGTTTCCATATAGATTATGAAGTTGAAAACATCCTGGCGTCAGACTCTGAATTGTCTGTTGCTTCAAGTATGGCATTAACGTTAATGCGCTTTGCTGAGATCTGGAGCAGGGAAAAAAATAATTATGACCTGGTATTGTGTCTGGGTGACAGGTATGAGATGTTTAGCGCTGTAAGTGCATCTGTTCCTTTTGGTTTAAAGATCGCACATATTCATGGGGGGGAAACAACTTTAGGAGCTATCGATAATAGTTTCAGGCACTGCCTCTCTATTTTTTCTGACATGCACTTTGTTTCTGCCGCTATATATGCGCAGCGTGTTGAAGAGATCAGGGGCAACAATGAAAATATACACGTTGTTGGTTCATTAAGCCTTGATAACCTGAATCATTTACAACTTTATAGCTCCCGGGAATTCAAGGAGCAGTATGATATTGATCTTACCAAGGAAACAATTCTTGTTACCTATCATCCTGAAACAGTAAAAGCAGAATTGAATACTAATCGTGCACAAACCCTTATAAAAGCTTTGGGTCAGTTAGCCGGTTACCAGATAATAATTACTATGCCCAATGCAGACACAAGTGGCAACAGCATGCGTAATGTATATCTTGAATTTGCATCGGACAATCCAAATATTAAAATAGTTGAGAATTTTGGTACCAGAGGTTATTTCAGTTGTATGAAGCTTTGTAATCTTGTTGTAGGCAATTCCTCAAGCGGTATAATTGAAGCTGCAAGTTTTAAAAAACATGTAGTGAATATCGGCGACAGGCAAAAAGGCAGAGCCGTTTCAGATAACGTGATAAATGCAGATAATGAGGAAAGATCTATAGTTGAGGCAATCAATAAAGGTTTGTCTCTGGGAGATTACAATGGGGAAAACGTCTATTATAATGGAGGTGCAGTTGAAAAAATCACTAAAATTCTACTTTCATAGTTGAATTTCACTTTTAATTTATTTTGGCAATGAAGGACTGGCAAAGACATTTGATGAAAGCATCAACCACACTGAGGGAAGCTATGCTTAGAATTGATGATCTTAAGCTGGCAAATGCCGATGTCTTTGTGGTAGATGACAATAATCATTTATTAGGTTCTCTTTCCGATGGCGATATACGGCGTGCTTTGATAAATGGTGCGGAAATGTCGCATAGGATAGATTGCGCAATGAACACTGAATGTACATATGCTGTTGGCAGCCAGCCCAACACAGATGTTGTTCGGTATTGTAAACAAAAATCAATTCGTTTTTTGCCTCTTGTTTCAGAGCAAAAGGAGATTATCCAGGTTATTGATATTGATTTCATTAAGGGAATTGTTCCTGTAGAAGCTATAATTATGGCTGGAGGTGAAGGCAAACGTTTATTGCCTTTAACCTTAAAGGTTCCCAAACCACTACTTCCGATAGGCGGGAAGCCTATTATTGAACACAATATTGAAAGGCTTATTAAATTCGGGGTCAATCATATCAGGATCAGCATCAATTATCTTGGAAACATGTTGCAGGATCACTTCGGAGACGGCTCGGATTATAATATCAGGATCGATTATGTACACGAAGATCAACCAATGGGAACCATAGGGGCAGTCCGTAAAGTAACCGACTGGAACTCTGAACACATACTTGTTATGAATTCAGATATTCTGACGGATCTTGACTTTTCAGATTTTTATGCCAACTTTTTTGATTCAGGTGCTGACCTTGCAATTGCTGCAACAGTTTATTCTGTAAATGTTCCATATGCCGTACTTGAAACCAATAAAGGAAATCAGGTATCGGCACTATCTGAAAAGCCTACTTATAATTATTATTCCAATGCCGGTATTTATCTTATGAAACGGGAAGTATTATCTCATATTCCCGATAATACAAAGTATGATATGCCTGATTTGATCCAGGCGCTTATGGATAAAGGTTCAAAAGTGGTAAGCTATCCAATAAGAGGGTATTGGCTTGATATAGGTAAAATGAATGATTATGAAAAAGCCCAGGAAGATATAAAACACCTGAATTTATAATGCCATCAATTTTATTTCTGATACCGGCAAGAGCCGGATCAAAAGGTGTACCTGGTAAAAATTATAAAGAATTGGCAGGGAAACCATTGATAAAATATCCACTAGAGCTTGCCCGTAAGTTTACAGCTGACATAAATATTTGTATTAGTACAGATGATAAACATATTGAAGATATTGTAAAGGCAGATGGATATGAATTACCTTTTATCCGTCCTCCCGAACTTTCATCAGATAAGGCAGGTGCTTATGAAGTGATGCTGCATGCAATAGAACATTACTCCAGTATCGGAAGAAATTATCAACTTCTGGTTTACCTGCAGCCTACTTCGCCCTTTCGAACTTTTACACATGTAAAGGAAGCCATTTCAAAATTTCAGAGCGGGATGGATATGCTGGTTTCTGTAAAAGAAACAAAGGCTAACCCATATTATCTTTTGATGGAAGAAGATGAAAATGGCTGGTTACAACATTCCAAGAAGGCTAATTTTGTAAGAAGGCAGGATACGCCAACAGTTTATGAGCTTAATGGAGCCATCTATGTAATAAATGTTGAGAGCCTGAAAAATGGCCCTATTAATTCCTTTAAGAAAATTGGAAAATATGTAATGGATGAGGTTCATTCAATAGATATTGATTCTCCGTTGGATTGGATAATTGCTGAGACATTTCTTGAAAAGGGTGTGATTGATCATGAAATATAATATAGCAATAGTTGGCTCAGGTCAGTTAGGAAGCCGTCATTTGCAGGCACTCTCGCTGGTAAAACAACCTTTAAATATCTGGGTTATTGATCCAGGCACAGCTTCTCTGGAAACAGCCCGTCTAAGATGGAATGAGGTTGCTGAAAATACAGTTCATTCAATAAGATTTGAAAGTGATCTATCCGTACTGCCTTCCGATCTGTTTCTTGTTGTTGTGGCTACGAGTTCAATGGTACGCCGAAAGGTTATAGAATCTTTATTGCAGATCTCAACAATGAAATACCTGGTTCTCGAAAAAATATTATTTCCCTGTTTGGAAGATTACAATATTGTACGTGATAAATTATCTCAGAAAGGCGTAACGACCTGGGTTAATTGTCCCCGCAGACAATACCCCGGATACATTCAGTTGAAAAATGAAATTAAGGATGTTCCATTTGTTATGACGGTAAACGGAAGTTCATGGGGATTTGCATGTAATACCATTCACTGGATCGATATCTTTTCCTATTTAAGCAATGATCACAATGTTCAGATCACTCCCTTTCTTGATCAGCATTTAATTAAATCGAAAAGAGAAGGTTACCTGGAGCTTTCAGGAATGCTTACGGTTACAAACGTTAAGGGAAACAAACTGGTAATACAGTGCTTTGATGGTGGCGATCACCCACTGGAGGCTCATATTGAATTGCCAGGCCATTCTTATTTTATTGAAGAAAGCAAGCAAAGGATCCAGATAAGGGAATCCGGGAAAGACTGGAAATCTGAAATGGCAGAATTTCCGGTTTTACGGCAAAGTCAGTTAACAAACCTTATAACCGAAGATCTGATAGAACAGGGTACCTGCCAACTTACCAGCCTGGAGGAATCATCCATGTTGCATATGCCCATGATTGAGGTATTTCTCGGGAAGATCAATCAATACAATAATACGCCGTCAAATAAATTATGTCCCTTAACATAGATCAGGTGATAATAGTGGGTGCAGGCCCAATGGCTGTATCTTATGCCCAGGTACTGAGGTCGGCTTCCATACCAGCCAAAATAATTGGAAGAAGTGAATCTTCTGCCGCAAAATGTTCTGAACAGACAGGTATCAGAGTTGTAACCGGTGGATTGAGATCTTATTTAAACGATTTTCAAGCGCCGTTACATGCCATTATTGCAACGGGTGTCGATTCTCTTGAAGAAAATACAATCATGCTTTTAGAGTCCGGGTGTAAAAATATCCTGGTTGAAAAACCCGGGGCGCTTAACAAGGATGGATTAAAGCGGCTGTTAAACGCAACAAGGCAGTATAATGGAAATGTATATATCGCATATAACCGGAGATTTTATGCTTCGGTGAATAAGGCAAGACAAATTATTGAAGAAGATGGCGGATTGAGAGAAGTATATTTTGAGTTCACTGAATGGAGTCATATCATTGAATCTTTGCCAAAAGAGGCAGCTGTGAAATCACATTGGTTTCTGGCTAATTCAACACATGTTGTTGACCTGGCCTTTCATTTCGCCGGTTTGCCTTCCAATTGGCAGGGTTATGTTTCCGGAGGCAATTCATGGCATAACGCAGCTACCAGATTTGTAGGCAGCGGTATTACTTCCAAAGATGTTTTGTTCACCTATCAGGCCGACTGGGAAGGACCCGGAAGGTGGGGGTTGGAGCTGGTTACAAAAAAAAGAAGACTATTCTTAAGACCTCTGGAACAACTTTCGGTTCAGGAATCTGGTTCAGTAACCATTCAGAAACTTGAACTTGATGATGAAAAAGATACAACGTTCAAACCAGGCTTGTATGCACAGGTAATGGCATGGCTCAACAAAAATGAAGAACACCTCTGTTCTGCAGAAGAGCAATGGAACGCAATGGATATATATTATAAAATGGCAGGATATTGAGTATGAAAGCACAGACTATATTATGGTGTTGGTGGTATGATAGAAAGGATCTTGTTTCTCCTTTATTCCCAATTATGAATGGTTTGAAAAACCATTTTCTTTTTTACCGGTTTAAAGCTCAGGAAAAATTAGATTTTCAATTACCAGGAACTATTCATTATTGGACTGATTATAATTCACCTTATCAAATTCTATCCAGGATACAGCCAGACAAGGTGGTATTTATGGGAATTGAAAATTTGCTGACAGTTGGTTTGCGCTCAGCCTGCCGGAAGCTGGGTATTAAAACTATTTATTTATCCCATGGGTTGACCACCTCATATGAAAACACAGTATCAAATAATAAGCTGGGCCTTTCGCTCATTGATGAAAGGTATTCGAAGTATCAGCATTATTATCAAAAGCAGAAGTGGCGTACATTACTATTCTGTTTAAATGCCATCTTAAAGGCATCATCTTTAAAAGAGAAAATTTATATAGCCAAACTTGTTTATGTTTTTTCACGTTTCAACAATGTTCATGAGCGCCTCGCAAAAAGTAAATCTGAATACCGGTTAGCAGATGCATATGTTGTGTTTACAAAACACCTGGCACGTTTGCTCAAAGAACGCGATGGAGTGGAGGAATCAAGGATGATTGAAATTGGTCCTTATAGTCTGGATCATTTATTCAAAAAATTAGCATCTCCTGCCAATTCTGATACCTTGAACAATTGGGGAAATTATTTGCTGATGATTGACCAGCCATTAGGAAAAGTTTCATTGGAACATCAATTGTTATTCTGGAATAACCTGGCAAATTTTACAGAAAAGTCTAATCTGAAGCTTGTGGTGAAGCTTCACCCCAGTAGTTATCCCAAATCAAATCCAATTGATCATCCAAATTGTATTTGGGTGCGCGATGAAGAAGATATTTCTGATTTGATTTATGGAGCATCAGGGTGTTTTGGATATTTCTCAGCCTTATTATTGCCCATTATCCTGTTTAAACCTGTAATACTTTTCAACCCAACTGATCAGCCTTTGATTGATGAATGGAGCGGCCTTGGTGTAGTTGGATTATTGCCCTATCCGGATTTCACCTTCCAGGACTTCAAAAAGGTATTGAACTATTTTGAAACAAATGGATCAATTTCATCGAATATGGATCTCTATATCGAAAAATATATTTATAAAGCCGATGGCGAAGGTACAGCAAGGTTAAGAGATGTTTTATTAAACCAATGAGTTCATTAAATAAAACAGCTAAGAATGCATCAATATATGTATTACTGGGATTTCTTGCACCTGCAGTAAATCTTATTCTTATACCGATTTATACCATTGAACTTAGTACCTCCGACTTTGGGGTAATAACAATTGCAACCATTATCATCAGTGTATTGATAAATCTGACAGGGTTAGGAATTAACGGGGCCTTTAACCGGTACTATTATGAATACCTTCAGAACCGCAGCTCGCAATTAAGGTTGTTTTCTACTGCTATTCTTACCATATTGATAAGCGGATTGGTTATTGGTGCTTTGTTTTGGTGGACGGGACAGGCATTCCTCTCCATGTTGTTTTCGAGTGACACGCTCACAATTGCCATTTACGGCATGGCCATTATTGGCACTGCTGTGGGGCTAAATATTCAAATGCTTATCCAGTCACTTTACCGGAATGATGAAAATATCAGGTTGTATAGTTTTTGGGCAATAATTTTTTTCCTGAGTGCTGTAACCGGTATTTACCTGGGGGTTGTAGTTTATAAAATGGGAGCATACGGAAGTATAGCTGGCCGTGCCTGGGGCATTCTGTTTCCAACAGCTCTATTTCTTGTGGTATATTTTATTAAATATCCACCTGTATGGAATAAGAAGAAAACTATTGCCATGCTTAAATATGGCTGGCCACTTGTTATTTATTTAATGGTGAGCCTTGCATTTAATAGTGTGGATAAGGTTATTCTGGAAAGATATTTTGGGGATCTTTCAGTATTGGGAGTATATGGTTTTGCAACATTAATAGCTTCGGTGATTGAAATATTTTTGAATGCTATCAACGGGGCAGTGAATCCTCAGGTATACCGCCTGTTGAAAGAAAAGGAAAGCGACCATCCTCAGATCAAAAAGTTATTATCAATAGTGGTGCTGGTTTTGATGTTATTATTGCTGGCATTGATATCCGTAGCCTCTCCGGCCATTCTATGGTTTATAGATCCGGAATATCATTCAGCCATTAATTATCTTCCGCTGTTATTTATTTCATATATACCACGTATCTACTTCACAATTTTCAGTATCCCGCTTTTCTATTATAAGAATACCAGGGTGCTGCCCTGGATAAGTTCCATTTCTTTTTTGGCAGGGCTGGTTTTTAGTGTATTATTTATACCTCTCTTTGGGATTTATGGCGCTTGTTATGCACTGTTTCTGATCCGATTTATTCAATGTTTACTAACAATCTTTATTGCTTACAGAATGAAATCAGTGAACCTGGATGTTTTTCTTGTGAAAAATACCTACACTTATTCAATAATTATTATAGTCTGCACATTGATAATAACATCACTTCAATATTACCTGGCTTCGTCCTGGATCGTGTGGTTGTATTTACCGGTTGCATTGATGTTTTGCCTTGCAATTTGGATTAAGTTCAGGAATCAATTAGTATTACATTTCAGAAGTATAATAAAATTGTAAAAATCTAAAATAGATCCTGAATAGGAATAAGAAATAAATTTTAAAATATGCAGGCAATCACAAAGGCATTTTATTATTTAAAAGGCGTGGCACGCTCTGTTACGGGTAAAGGCCATTATTCTATAACCCCGGGGTATATTCACAGAGAGAAGTATAATTATTTCAATGATACAGTTAATACAGACAATTGGCAGAAGGAAGTATATATGAGTGCAAAAAACCTGTGCGAGTCACACGGTTTGAGAAAAGTGGTTGATGTTGGTTGTGGGTCAGCTTTCAAACTTATTCAATACATGGGGGCGTATGAGTGCATTGGTGTTGATGTGGAAGATACAGTTAAATGGCTCAATGAGAAATACCCTGAAAGGCAATGGATCACTTTTGATGCCGCCAGGAATACAACGATCAATGCAGACCTGGTTATTTGTTCAGACGTTATAGAACATGTACTGGATCCGGATGAACTTTTAAATTTTATAAAGGAGCTGAACCCTGAATGGATTGTGATAAGTACCCCAGACAGGAATCTGGTTCCACTTCAATATAGATTCGGACCTCCTCAAAATCCAACCCATATCAGGGAATGGACCTTTAAGGAATTCAATAATTATTTATCTGGCTTCTTTGATATAATTGAACATAAGATATCAAATAAGGAGCAGGGTACTCAAATGGCGATATGCAAAAGGAAGAAAGCTTAGAAATGCAGCCTTTAGTGTCAGTTGTAATACCGGTTTATAATGATGGTGTTTATTTAGCCGAATCTTTGAATAGTGCTCTGAGCCAAACTTACGCGAACCTGGAAGTTATTATTGTGAATGATGGTTCAACCGATAGCTTTACTTTGTCAGTTCTGGAAAATATCAAATTCCCAAATGTCAGGGTTATACATAAAGAGAACGGCCATCTTTCATCTGCAAGAAATGCCGGTATAGCAATTGCAAATGGTGAATACATCCTTACACTGGACGCGGATGACAGGTTTGACAAAAGATTCGTGCAACTTGCGTTGCCATGCATGAAAGAAGATAATGTTGGTGTAGTAACATGTTTCGTAAAATCTTTTGGCGACAAATCATATAAATGGAAGCCTAGAGGAGGTGGTGTGAATTCTTTTATATTAAGAAATGAATGTTGTGGCAATTCCCTTTTTAGAAAATCAATTTGGAAGCAGGTGGGGGGGTATGATGAAAATATGAAACTAGGATATGAGGATTGGGAATTTTGGATCAGGGTGACCAAAACAGGTTGGAATGTAAAAGTTATAGATCAATATTTATTCAATTACAGGATTAGTTCTAAGTCAATGATGTTATCCTCCTCAGAGCCAAACAGGAAAGAAATAGTGAAATATATTGCTAAGAAACACGGGGAACTCTATACTGACTATTTTATTGATTCTATATCAAAGTGGACCCTGGTTGACAAAAGGAAGGTTCCCAGATGGTATGACATTTTAGATCTGTTAAGAAGGAAATTTCAATTGCCATACCGAAAGCAAAAATGATGCTGCTCTTATAAATGAATTTTTACAACTGATTTGTTGGCAGTGATATGGAAAGGATTTAATAAATCCTTTTTTACGTTATGTCCGGTCG
>CAMPIQ010000065.1 GCA_946886475.1 uncultured Chitinophagales bacterium
AAGAAATTCCAAATGCTTTTTTAATGAACCAGTATGATAATCTTGCCAACAGGCTGGCGCATTATGAAACTACAGGGCCGGAAATATGGAAGCAAACAGAAGGAAAGATCACCCACCTTGTAGTAACGGCCGGAACGGGTGGCACAGTTACCGGTACAGCACAATTCCTGAAAGAGATGAATCCGGATATACAGATCTGGGCCATTGATGTATATGGCTCCCTGCTTACCAAATATTTTAATACCGGACAAATTGATATGAATGAAGTGCATCCTTATATCTCTGAAGGTTTTGGTGAAGATTTTGTTCCGAAGAATTACGACATGAGTGTCATTGATCATTTTGAACAGGTAACAGATAAGGACGGTGCCGTCATGACCCGTAAACTCGCCAGGGAAGAAGCGTTATTTTGCGGATACAGTGCCGGCAGCTGTATTACAGGCTTAATGCAACTCAAAGACAAATTGAAAAAAGGAGATGTGGTGGTTGCCATACTTCATGATCATGGCAGCCGGTATGTGGCCAAAGTGTATAACGACCAGTGGATGGCTGAACGCGGTTTCTTTGATGTAAAATCCTTCAAGGATGTATTGAATACAAGGGGAAAGAAAAGACTGATAACCGTTGAACCCACCCAGTCGGTTGCAGAAGCTGTTGAATTGATGAAGAAATTCGATATAGAGCATATTCCGGTGGTAGACAATGAAGGCAATATGATAGGTTCCATCAGTGAAAACGGACTCTTTCAAAAAGTGTTTAGTAATCCGGAGATCAAAACGGAAAAAGTAAGCAACGTAATGGAAAAGGCGTTTCCGGTGGTGGCACTTGATACTGCAGTTGAAAAGATCGGAACACTGATCAATAAAGAAAATGGAGCAGTGATGGCTAAAGATGAAAGTGGAAACTATCACATCGTAACCAAATATGACGTGATACAGGCCCTTGCATAGATGAGTAATTTATCTCATTCATTAAGATGAATTTTTTCAAAACTGCCTGTTCATAAAATCGATAAAGCATCTACGGATGCTTTTTTCGTATTTGTACTTATTACAATTGTGTCTTCTTTGAACTGTCTTCCAATTTACCAGTAAAGAGTTATTCATTATAAAATGTATTACTACGAATCATACCTGAAATATTCCGAATATCTGCTTCAGTATTTTTTCTTCATTTGGCTACGTTAATTTACGAGGAGTTTGGAGGTCAGTTTACGGTTTTTGCAGTATTTACCATAAAGCGAAAATTGGGCAAAACTGCAATTGTACAGATTGTCGGCTGACTGTAGTTTTGTATCAGAAGTTGATTGATATAAACAATCCAGATCCTTAAGTCGCTGAAGCATGGCCAGGCGATGAAAAACCAGAAATCCAAAATCCAGATCCAAAACCGTCCAGTAAGAAACTAATCCAAATCCTGAAAAACCAACGGTTAGAATCCAATATCAATCAACTTCTCCTCTTTAGGAAAGAGTGTCTGTGAAAAACCCAAACATCCTGATCCAACGAAAACCAAAGTAAATCCGTTCCTGAGAAACCCGTTTTTGATCCAATCCTATAGTGAGACCGTCCAGTCCTCTAAAAAACCTACCGTTCGAAAAAGAAGACTGATAACCTATCACCTTCTTCCAAACCGATGAAAACATGGAAGGAATCCTCTATCCTCCTGCTGCCCTGAGGGAAAGCAGGAGGAAGGTGATGGTTTTAAAGTTCATGACCATTGATCTACGTACTGCTCCTGACAGCACCTTCAGTCAGAATTTAAAAATCACCTCTTGCTGAACTACTCCTGCCACTTTACTTAAGCATTATGCGCTGTTTTATCTTCTTTATGAATCAGAAAAAAGGACCTGTTTTTGGTTTGATCCAAAAAACGGTTTGAAATTTTTATGAACACCGGTGATGATCTATCATAAAACATCCATCCACAGTTTTCCTTACTTTGCAACATGCACTCATTTGCGGACCAGCTGGGAAGAACAATTGAACTGAGGGGCACCCCCAAAAGAATTATTTCACTGGTACCTTCTCAAACTGAACTACTATCTGATCTGGGACTGGAAGATGAAGTCATAGGCATCACAAAATTTTGTGTTCATCCTGCGGAATGGTTCCGGAGCAAAACCAAAATTGGGGGAACAAAACAAATTCATATTGAAAAGATCAGGGAGCTGAAACCTGATCTGGTAATTGCTAATAAGGAAGAAAATGTACAGGAACAGATAGAGCTGATTGCCCGTGAGTTTCCTGTTTGGGTAAGTGATGTTAATACAGTGGATGATGCCTTTAGACTAATTGACAGCATAGGAATGATGACAGGCAGGAAAACAGAATCTGACAAAATAATTGCTTCCATCCGCAACAATTTCCACAACCTGCACAATAACCATCCCGGAATCAAAACCTGTTACCTTATCTGGAAGGATCCCTATATGACGGTTGGAGGTGATACCTTTATCAATCACATGTTGATCCATGCCGGTTTTGAAAATATTTTTGCAGATAAAAAAAGATATCCTGAGATAAGTTTAGATCAATTACTACAGAGTCATTGCCGGTTGCTCCTGCTTTCAACCGAACCCTATCCTTTTAAAGAAAAGCATATTGAAGAGCTCCGCAGGTTTTTACCCGGAATAAAAATCTTACTGGCAGATGGGGAGATGTTTAGCTGGTATGGAAGCAGGTTGATAAAAGCTCCTGCCTATTTTGAGCAACTGCAAAATCAAATTTTATCTTTAACAGATGCAGGAGACAGATAAACCTTCAAAAAAGAAACCCTTTTTCCCGGTAAAAAAAGAACTGCGTACTTACCTGAAAACACACGGCAGGGAGATCAATCTTCCCGTTTCATATACCGATCTTTTAAATATTACTTATTCTGTTCCTTTAAAGGATAAGGCAGGCAAGGATACCTTGTGGGAAAAAGCCTTGTATGACATGAAGGATTGGGAGTTTTTAAAAGAAGGCCTGATAAAATTGTATGCTATCATTAAAACCGAAGGTGATTATACTTTTACCAAACATCTTGATGTGGCAAGGATCGATTACTGCACTTTTGGAAACAGTAATCCTTTCCGAATCAGGATTGTTAACAGGTATAATGATAATTATGACCATTATTATATCAAGAAAGAGGATGCATCAAGGGTTTATGGTCTGGAACTTGAGCATTTGTTGTCGCCCAACCGCATCAGTTTCCTAACGGGAAAAGATACCCTGATAGAGGAACATATACCCGGATTGCCCGGAGATGTGTTTATAAAAGATTATCTCGATAAACCTGAAACAAATAAAATAAGGCTGGCCAAGGAATTTGTAAAATTCAATGAACGGTGTTTCATCAGATTGTTAGGAGATATGCGCAGTTATAATTTCGTGGTAAACATTACACCTGATATCGAAGATTACCAGTACCGGATCCGTGCTATCGATTTTGACCAGCAATCATTTGAAGGCAGGAAAAATCTTTACCTGCCACAGTTCTTTAAGGAAAATCTTCCTTTTGTAGACCTTACAATGAAATACCTGAACAAGGATTCTATTGAACAATACCAGGCTGAAGAAAGAACCCTGATCGCTTATCGCATGGCCGCCTCGCGATACAGGATTATGGACCTGCTAAATATTATGATCCTGGATACGATCTCAACTGAGGAGAAAAAAAATCAGCTTAAGCATGAAATGGCCGATTATTTTCAGCATAAGGCCTTTACCCGGTGCAAAAGCATGGGAGAGCTGGTAAAGCAGGTACTCAGGTATACCCTCAAACCTCATCTGTCGCGTATACAACGGAATCTGGGAAAAATAATCGATTGAATAGTGATGACTGATCCAGTAAAATTGTCAATGGGCTTTCCTCCTGCCCCTTGCCTATTGCTTATTGCCAATTATCTTTGCCCCACTTCAAAATATTAAATATGGCTAATAAAATTGTTGAACTTTTGGGCGACCAGGCCGATTATCTTTTAAACCATACCTGCAAAACCATTGAAAAATCAAGCTTACACCTTCCATCTCCTCATCATGTAGATGAATCGTGGATCAATAGTAACAGAAATAACCAGACCTTACGCAGCCTTCAGGCTTTACTCGATAAAGGCCGTTTGGCAGGAACGGGATATTGCAGCATCTTCCCTGTTGACCAGGGAATTGAACATAGCGCAGGTGCATCATTTGCACCCAACCCCATTTATTTTGATCCTGAGAATATCATCAAACTTGCCATTGAAGGTGGTTGTAATGCAGTAGCCTCTACTTATGGCGTTCTTGGTATCATGAGCCGTAAGTATGCACATAAAATTCCTTTTGTTGTAAAGATCAACCACAATGAGTTTTTAAGTATGCCTAACCGTTTTGATCAGACCATGTTTGGATCTATCAAAAGTGCATGGAATATGGGAGCTGTGGCTGTTGGTGCTACTATCTATTGGGGCAGCGCTGAAAGTGCAAGGCAGTTAAAGGAAGTTGCAGAAGCATTTGAATATGCACATGAACTTGGAATGACAACCATTCTATGGTGTTACCTCAGAAATCCCGGATTTAAGGTAGAGGGTGTGGATTATCATACATCTGCTGACATGTCGAGCCAGGCCAATCACCTTGGCGTTACATTGCAGGCCGATATCATCAAACAAAAATTGCCTACGAACAATGGTGGTTACAATGCTACCAAACACGGTAAAACACATAAGCTGGTTTACGAAAAGCTCACATCCGATCATCCAATCGATCTCACCAGGTACCAGGTTCTGAATTGTTATAACGGCCGTGTGGGTTTGATCAATAGCGGTGGTGAAAGCAAGGGAGAGAGTGATCTGGTTGAAGCAGTAACCACTGCTGTTATCAACAAGCGTGCTGGTGGTATGGGACTGATCCTGGGAAGAAAGGCTTTCCAGCGTCCATTTGCTGATGGAGTTAAAATGCTCCAGGCCATTCAGGATGTTTATCTGGATAAGTCGATCACTATTGCTTAAAAAGAATGGTGATAGCCTGTTCATTACTTTACTGATTTACAATAAAAAAAATCCGGAACGCTACCGGATTTTTTTTATGCATTCAGTCTATAAATATTTACAGAAGCAGCGTCTTAAATTAAAAAGTCCCGCCACTGCGAGACTCTATTTTCATAGTATCGTATAAACGATTAATTAATTTTTCTTTTGAGGTAATCTGGTATTTCGTTGCTTGGGAACCAAAGCATAGGCTGGCCTGGGGTTTTTCATACCTAGCAAAAGCGATAATAATTTTTTAAACATGCTTTTTAATATTTTTAAAGATTTGAATTAATTACTACTAAAACCTTCCGGTAAATGATAACGTAATGTACAACCAATTATTTAAATTTAATGTTATCACATCATTCAAATTCAGGTTTTAACAACCAGCCTGATGAAAATTATGGTTTTACTTAACAATTATTTCATCAATGAATAAATGGCTTGGGCTGCCATTACTTTCATGCCATGAGGGAAGAACACCACCATTCACAGCCCTTATTTTTATATACCTGGCCCTGGTATTAGTGTCCACTCCCATTTCCCTTGTTTTTGCTGCTCCAGTTGAAGGCAATTGATTATTGACGGTTCTACCGGCCTCTTCGAAATATTTTCCATCCAAACTTGTATATACAATCAATTCTTTTGGAAACAGGATCCAGGGACTTACATCTTCCAGTACATGTATTCCAATATAATTTACAGGCTGTATGGACTGCAGGTCCACAATGGCTTCAAAATCCCTGTCATAATAACTCTGCCAGTTGCCTGTTTTCCAGTTAGTATTTCCTTTTAAGCCATCAATTAATGCATCCGGACCACCTGCAGTATACATAGGATGTACCATTGACTGGATTTCTATAGACCAGTTATTAGGGATCAAATGAAAATGCTGGTTGATGATCCTGCTTTTTTCTTTTCCAACAACAGCGTATGCCTGGATGTTGACGGATGTTGAAATGGTTACCGGCCTTTTATATTTGAGGAAGCCGGATCCTTTATCCGGATTTAGGATCCTGTAATAAATATCAGCGGAGGGATCCATGCTATTTATTTTTATGGCGGTGCTTCTTTTAAATTTACTGGTTACATTTTCAAAAAAAGGAACAGGAACGATCAATTCATCTTTTATTATAGAATTTGGAAGGTCCTTATCTGTATTTGCCCAATCGGTTTGTGCCTTATCAACAAGTTCAAAAACCAATTCACCACCTTTCATAATATCCTCATGAACAAAGTATGATCCTGTATGAACTTTATTATTCAGCCTCATTGCATTCACGTAAATGGATGTTGGTGATTGCTTTACCGATCTGACAAGAAATGTTTTCCCATTTTCAAGATGGATCTTTACTTCATCAAATAACGGGGTTCCCAAAACATATTCTCCACTTGCCGGATTAACCGGATAAAATCCCATACTGCTGAAAATATACCAGGCACTCATTTGCCCGCAATCCTCATTTCCTATCAGCCCGTCAGGCGCATTTGTATAAAAATCCTTACAGATCCTGTGTACCAGTTCCTGAGTACGCCAGGGCATTCCGGCATAGTTAAAAAGATAAGCCATATGGTGACTTGGTTCATTACCGTGTGCGTACTGGCCTATCAAACCTGTAACATCTGCCTGGTCCCTTCCGGTGGTTTCTGAGGTAGTAGTGAACAGCTCATTGAGTTTGGATGCGAAATTCAATTTGCCGCCATGCATTTTAATTAATGTAGCAATGTCCTGTGGTACTGCAAATGAGTATTGCCAGGAATTGCCTTCAGTAAAAAAGTTATTGATCTCTTTTGGATCAAAAGGATGGTACCACAATGCCTGGATCTTGCCACGCATAAGCTTATTGGTAGGATCAAAAACATTTTTATAATTCTGAGCCCTTTTTATAAATTTTCTGTAAATGGAATCATTCCCGATAGTTTTTGCAAATTCGGCAATACACCAGTCATCATAGGCGTATTCCAGGGTTTTGGAAACTGACTCGTGTTCTGTATCATTACCAAGGTAGCCGTTCTGATTATAATGATCCAGTCCGAACCTGCTGCTTTCCGCATAAGAAAGCATAGCGTTAAGCAGCATATCCGGATCAAAATTCCTTATACCTTTTTTCCATGCGTCCACAATTACAGGAACAGAATGGTAACCTATCATACAAAAGGTTTCATTGGCGCTTAATTCCCAAACCGGCAACATGCCTCCGTATTGATATTGTTTGATAAAGGTGTTGATCCAGTCGGAAGTTCTTTTTTGATTGATGATGGTCATCAGTGGGTGAAAGGCCCTGTATGTATCCCACAATGAAAAAACTGAATGGTTGGTAAAACCCTGGCTGCTGTGGATAGCTTGGTCAGTGCCCCTGAATTGTCCATCAATATCCTGGTAAATATTTGGTGCCAGGAAAGCATGGTATAACGCAGTATAAAATACCACCTGATCATCCCCTGTGCCTCCTTTCACATCAATTTTACCAAGCTCCTTATTCCATGCTTTGTTTGCTTTGAGTTGCACATCATTAAAATCCCAGCCTGGTATTTCTTCATCCAGGTTAAGCAAAGCGCCTTCCATGCTAACTCCGGATATCCCAACCTTGAAACGTATTTTCTTTCCTTCCGGGACAATAAAACTCAACACCATTTTAGTGATAGCTTCTTTACCATTTATTGTATCAAATTTAGTTTCTGTATAAAAAGGCTGTTCAGACCTGATATGAAAAAAAATAAGCTGGTCCTGCGCCCAGGATCTGCTCCTCCTGTACCCCTTCAATTCATGTTGATTGATCTTTTCGATATGTACATCGAGCAATTCATCGCGATGTGAAAGGTCGATCATTAGTTTTCCATTCTTACCCTGTTGAGGGAAAGTGTATTGGTGCATGCCTGCCCTAGCAGATGTGGTGAGCTGGGCCTTTATATTATTCTTATCCAGCAATACTTCATAATAGCCTGGACTGGCTTTTTCATTTTGATGGGAAAATGCTGACCTGTAATCTTCCTTATCCCATCTGGTTTCTCCGGTAAATGGCATAAACAACAGATCGCAATAATCCGGAATGCCGGTGCCACTGAGATGCGTATGCGAAAATCCATATATCAGGGAATCGCTGTAATGATAACCACTGCTTCCATCCCAGTCTGCCATCCTGGTATCCGCACTCAATTGCATCATCCCAAAGGGCATTGAAGCCCCGGGATAAGTGTGTCCATGGCCTCCTGTACCAATGAAGGGGTTCACCAGTGAGGTATAATCTCTTTGTCCAAACATCTGCTGAGGAATGAACAAGGCCAATAGCCATAGGCCAATAACTAATGGCCACTGCGTTTTATGATTCATGCTCATGTCAATGCTATTCTCAGTGCTTTTACCGCTTCCGGATCAATTGAGGGGTTGTTATAGCTTTCTTCACTGTGTGCAAATGAAGGATGAATGAATTTCATTTTGGAATTGGATTTGCCTCTCAGCGAAGAATGAAATTCGACCGCGCCACATGTTACTGCCAGCTCTTTGATGTTATCTTTTCTAACACCACTTCCGGGCATGATGATGATCCTTTCATCTGCCGCTTTGATCAATTGAGTGATCATTTCAATTCCCTTCGGTGCGGTTGGTTGCTGTCCGGAAGTGAGGATCCTCTGGCAGCCCGCGTTTATCAATTCCTCGAGTGCTTTAAAGGGATCATTACAACGGTCGAAGGCACGGTGGAATGTTATTTCCATCGGATAGGCCAGTTCTGTCATTTTATTGATCCTTTTCAAATCGATATTTCCATCTTTATCCAATAATCCAATTACCACACCATTACATCCCAGGTCTTTGCATATCCTTATATCATTCATCATGATCTCAAATTCTTCATCTGAATAATAAAAGTCGCCTCCTCTCACCCTGATGATCGGAAAAAGATCTACTTCAAAAGATTCCCGGCATTTTTTTATCATCCCGAATGATGGTGTGGTACCTCCTTCGGACAGCCCGGCACACAATTCAATTCTGTCGGCACCACCTTCCACGGCAGACTGTGTAGTGGTAAAATCAGCAGTTGCAATTTCTATAATGTAATTCATAGTTCATAGTCTTCAAAAATCCAACTTAACCGCAATAATTCACGCGTTCATGATCTTCTTAATAAATGCTTTTTGCATCCACCGCTTTTACACCTTTATTTGAATGAACAGCATAATTAAATCCTTTTTGTAATGCATATCCACCATACTCCCCTTTTTTATTAACGGCAATAAATCCAACCTGCAGTGCCCTGGCCTTTTCGCCCCTCAATCTTATCATTCTTTCACACGCTTTTTTACAGGCTTCCTCCGGAGAATATCCCTGCCGCATCAATTCAATTACAGCATGTGACCCGCAGATCCTGATCACCTCTTCTCCAACGCCTGTTGCTGTTGCTGCGCCCACTTCATTGTCTACATACAAGCCTGCACCAATTATAGGTGAATCGCCAACCCGGCCGCGCATTTTGAATGCCATTCCGCTAGTGGTACAGGCGCCACCAAGATTGCCTGATGCATCCATTGCGATCATTCCAATAGTATCATGATCATGTTGCTGACCTTTCATTTTTTTCGATTGCTGGTCCAGTATTTCTATAGATTGCCTGGGATCGTATTTAGATTCCTTCAACCATTCCTTCCAGGCCTTTTCACTTTGAGCTGTAAGCAGGTTTTCTGTTTTGAAGCCGTTTTGAAGCGCAAATTGCAATGCTCCCTCACCAACCAGCTGAACGTGGGGTGTTTTTTCCATAACCAGGCGGGCAACTTTGATCGGATGTTTGATCCCTTCAAGAAACATTACCGCACCAATATTCCCAAATTCATCCATGATGCAAGCATCAAGCGTCACTTTTCCTTCCCTGTCGGGCAGTCCGCCATATCCCACGCTCATATCCTCCGGATCGGCTTCTGCTACCTGTACCCCCGCTTCAACTGCATCCACTGCCCTGCTGCCTGTTGACAACAGTTTCCATGCCTCTGCATTGGACTTTTTATTTGGTTCCCATGTTGATATCACAATAGGGTTATTTTTGACAATTATATTTTCTACCGGAGTGGCAAAACCTTTTTTAAATAGCAGTGCAAAAGAAGTAAGAGCAGAGGTTCTCAGGAATTTTCTGCGGCTTGACATAAATAGTACAATGTTTGTTGAAGGAATTGTTACCGGGCATGAAACTATGTCATTTGAACACATAACAAAAACCCAATAGCATGTTTTTTTTAGTTGATTTTCCTAACCTCACAGATCCTGCTGTGTTAACAGCCTTATTGACCTTAACCGTACTTGAAATTATTCTTGGGGTAGATAACATTATTTTTATTTCAATCGTTTCAAATAAATTACCTGAAGCACAACAACCAAGGGCCAGGCTTATAGGGCTCTTACTGGCCATGGTGTTCAGAATAATATTATTGCTGACCATTACCTGGATCATACAATTGACCAATCCTCTTTTCACTATCGGTTTTATAACCGATAACGGTGAGCCTATCGGGATCAGCTGGAAGGATATCATTTTAATTGCAGGTGGAATTTTCCTGGTTTTTAAAAGTACGCTTGAAATTCACCACAAGCTGGAGATCGCCTCCAAGCCTGCTACCAAAGTTTCAGCTGCAGGATTTATGTCGGTCATTCTTCAAATTGTATTGGTAGATGCAGTGTTTTCATTTGATTCCATACTTACGGCTATAGGACTGGCTGATAATGTATTGGTCATGATAGCAGCGGTTGTGATCTCTATGATCATTATGATCCTGTTTTCCGGCGCTATCAGTAAATTCATAAATAAACATCCTACATTACAGATACTGGCACTTGCATTCCTGATCATGATAGGCGTAATGCTGGTTGCAGAAGGTTTTCACCAGCACTTCAATAAAGCTTACATCTACACCGCTATTGCCTTCAGTCTTATAGTTGAGCTCATCAATATGAGACTGAGAAAGAACCGGGATCATGTAGACCTGAATAACGAAAGTTTGTAAAGTGATCAATAATTGGACAGGCCGTGGCCCTGTTTCAGGTTGTAAACCCTGGGCGTATTAAAAACCTTTTTCTTTTGCCCTCGGGGCATTGTTTAATTATGAATTTATTTTGATGAAAATAGAAATTATTTCAGGCAGCCCTCGGGGTAACAGTATCACTTTCCGGATGGCCATTCATCTTGAAAAGGCAATTAAAAATGCCGGATATGATGCGGGTATCATCGACCTGAGAGAAGTGGAACTGCCCTTGCTGCAATCCGTATTTACTACTGTTGAAAGTGCTCCTGATATTTATCGCGATGTTGTTAAACGTATGTTCGATGCTAAAGCTTTTATACTGATAACACCTGAATACAATGGTAGCTACTCGGCTGCATTAAAAAACCTTCTGGACCATTTTCCAAAACAACATCATAAGGTTTTTGGGATCGTTACTGCAACCACAGGCGCATTAGGCGGAGTGCGTGCTGCATTGCAACTACAGGAACTGATCTACGCCTTGTTCGGAATTGGATCGCCTTACATGCTGGTAGTTCCTTACGTTGATAAAAAATTTACCGTTGATGGTGTTTTGGTTGATGAGGCATTTCAAAAAAACATAAGCCTGTTTATAAATGAATATTTATGGTTATGTGGCAAAATATTAAATGATCAGCAATAGAAAATGCAAAAGATCCGGGTATATTATATGAGCAGGCAGGATAAGTTACTTTCATTACAGCTTTTATTCAGGATCCCATTTCTTCATTTTCTTATGACATTAATCAGTGATGAACTGAACCAATGTCAGCACTATCCCTTATGTTATGATGTTGCTTTATAAAAAAGTGAATCATGACTCCTACCATCTCCATTAAAAACCTTCATCTTGAATATCAGCTTTGGACAAGAGAACTGACTTTCTATAAAGAAGAGATCAAAATATACGAGGATCACCTGGTAAACCTGGTTAGCCGTAATACCAATCCGCATTTCAGGATACAGGTTGAACATTTTCAGAACCAGTTCATTCTGGAAAAAGAAGTGATCGACCATTTAAAACATGACCTCCACATATCTGAAAAACAACTGGCGGCTTTTGCTCACGACCTGTCAGGTTTTGGTTTGGAAATGATTAAAATGGATAATCATTCCAGCCTTCGCGACAGGATCTTCACTTTCAGAAAGATTTATAAAGATCTGAAAGAGGAGTTCAGGATTTTTGAAGCCAAATGGTGCTAAATAGGTTCGGGAAAGAACCAGTTACTATTTTATTGTAACAGTGAGCGTATTTAAAAAAGATATCGAGCGGTAAAATAAGAGACTTTATTTACGACATTCTTTTTCATCAGGGGGGAGAGAATGAACAGATACTACATCCAAAAGAACTGCGGTGGTAAGATCCATCTGTATGCATCAGCACATGGCCCCTTTGAGGTCTGCATCATATTGGCTCAACTTCTTTCTTTTATTGATAACTTAGACCGTCAATAAATGCATATGAAAAGAAAGATCACTTTGTTTGTTTTCATTTTAATTTCCTTTCACGGATTTTCCCAAACCAATTCTTTGGACAGTGCCTGGGTTAGAGATAATTATTATAAAATGGAAAGGATGATACCCATGAGAGATGGTGCCAAACTTTTTACGGCTATTTATATTCCAAAGGACACAACCCAAAGGCATCCCATATTAATGAAAAGGACCCCCTATTCGGCTGCTCCCTATGGTGAAAATAATTTTCCTGAATCATTCTGGAACAGTTATTACAGATTATACATGCGTGAGAATTACATTATGGTGATTCAGGATGTGCGTGGCCGTTATATGAGTGAAGGTGATTTTGTGGACATACGGCCCTTCGATCCCAATAAAAAAGGAAACCAGTTTGACGAAGCCAGCGATACCTACGATGCCATTCAATGGCTCATTGAAAATGTGCCATATAACAATGAACGTGTTGGCGTGTTTGGAATTTCTTATCCCGGTTTTTATGCAAGCATGGCTGGATTAAGTGGTCACCAGGCTTTGAAAGCAGTTAGTCCGCAGGCTCCGGTAACCGACTGGTTCATGGGTGATGACTTTCACCACAACGGAGCCTTTATGTTGATGGATGCATTTTCTTTTTATTCCGGTTTTGGCAAGCCACGTCCTGTTCCTACCACGCAGGGATCGCGGGGATACCAGATCCAGGGTTCAGATAATTATGACTTCTTTTTAAAAACAGGCAGCTTAAAAAATTTCTCAAAGCTGTTCGGTGACAGCATTCAGTTTTGGAAGGACCTTTATGCACATCCAAATCTTGATGACTGGTGGAAGGCCAGGAATGTTAGGAATTTTGTAACGCATTACAAGCCTGCAACTTTAATAGTTGGAGGTTTGTTTGACGCCGAAGATGTATTTGGCGCCTGGAATTTATATAAAGCCATTGAAAGCAAAAGCAGAAATGATGTTAGGATCGTTATGGGACCATGGTTCCATGGACAATGGGGAGGAAGGGGTGATGGAAGTTCTTTGGGAAATATCCGTTTCGGAAGCAAAACATCTGAGTGGTACCAGAATAATATTGAAGTTCCCTTTTTCAATTACCATTTAAAAGGAAAAGGTGACATTAGAAAGATACCAGAGGCTTCTGTATTTTTTACAGGTGAAAATAATTGGAATACAACAGACCCATTCGCGCATACGGAGTCAGAAAATATGTACCTGCAGCCGGGTGGCGGGCTTAGCTGGACCCAGCCTTCATCATCAGGTGGCTTTACACAATATACCAGTGATCCCGCCAAACCTGTTCCTTACACAGAAGACATTCATTTAAGCAGAACCAGGGAATACATGACAGATGATCAGCGGTTTGCTTCACGGCGACCGGATGTTATAGTTTTTGAAACGGAAGTATTGAAAGAAGATGTGACCTTGTCGGGACCACTTTACGCTAACCTGTACACATCCATTTCAACAACGGATGCGGACTTTGTGGTGAAGCTGATTGATGTTTTTCCCAATGATTTCCGGTATGAAGATGCGGTTCTTCAACCCGGCCGGTCTGTTGGTGGTTCTTATCCTATGGCCGGTTACCAGATGCTGGTAAGGGGTGAGGTAATGAGAGGAAAATACAGGCATTCGTTTGAAACACCTCAGCCATTTACCCCGAATAAAATTGAAAAGGTAAATTTTTATCTCCCTGATATTGCGCATACATTTAAAAAAGGACACAAGGTCATGGTTCAGATTCAAAGTAGCTGGTTCCCGCTTGTTGACCGCAATCCGCAGCATTTTGTAAATATTTATGAGGCAACAGCCAACGATTTCCGTAAGGCAGACATCAGAATATATCATAACCAGCAATATCCTTCCAGTATTATTCTTCCGGTATTGAAGAAGGATTAATTTTTGATATCATAAATAAAACGATTCATGAAAACTGTATTCATTTGTCTGGCTATATTGTTAACCCTGCAGGGATCTGCCCAGCAGTTAAATATTATTCCAAAACCATTAAGCATAAAAACCGGTAAAGGACATTTTGTAATATCAAAAAATACAGTGTTGGCTGCAAAGGATGATGCAGACAGGATAACTGCCGGGCTTTTCAATGATTACCTGCAGCAATTTTATGGTTTTAAACTGGATATAGACCGCCAGGAAAGCAAAAATTATATTCGTTTAACTACCCGTAAATTTATTAAAGCACCTGAGAAAGATGCTTACCATTTAACTGTAACCGCGGATGGTGTAAGCATTGAAGGCGATACTTATGCCGGAACTTTTAATGGGATTCAGACATTGATACAGTTATTGCCTGTTAACGTTAATAAGGCAACCACAGGTATTAATCTCAGCATCCCCCAATTGGTAATTGAAGATGAACCACGGTTCAAATACCGGAGCATGCACCTTGATGTTACACGTCATTTTTTCCCTGTTCCATATGTAAAAAAATATATTGACTACCTGGCACACCACAAGCTAAATTATTTTCACTGGCATCTTACAGATGATCAGGGATGGCGTATCGAGATCAAAAAATATCCTGAACTGCAATCTGTAGCAGCCTGGAGAAATGGAACCATCATTGGCCGCTATCCGGGAACAGGAAATGATAATACCCGGTATGGTGGATATTATACCCAGGAAGAAGTAAAAGAAGTAGTGGAATATGCAGCCGTCCGGCATATAACTGTTATTCCCGAAATTGAAATGCCAGGTCATGCATCTGCCGCCATTGCCGCCTATCCATGGTTAAGTTGCTTTCCGGAAAAACCAACTAAAATACCTACACATCCTTCAGAACTAAGTCAGCAGCAACAGAAAGAAGGAAGCGTAAAACTGGTTCAGGAAACCTGGGGCGTTTTTGAAGACGTGTTTTGTGCAGGTAATGATTCCACTTTTATGTTTCTGCAAAATGTGCTTGATGAGGTGATCGCTTTATTCCCGTCTCAATATATTCATATTGGAGGTGATGAATGTCCAAAATCACATTGGAAGAATTGTCCGAAGTGCCAGGAAAGAATCAGGGAAAATGGGTTAAAAGATGAGCACGAATTACAGAGCTATTTTATCCAGCGCATGGAAAAATATGTGAATAATAAAGGGAGGATCATCATTGGCTGGGATGAGATCCTGGAAGGCGGTCTCGCACCAAATGCAGTGGTCATGAGCTGGCGCGGGGAACATGGCGGAATTGAAGCAGCCAGGCAAAAACATTATGTGATCATGACGCCACAGAAGCCTTTGTATTTTGATCATACACAAACAAAGAATGAAGATTCTGTAGTGATTGGAGGATACAACCCTATTGAAAACGTATATGCTTACGATCCTGTTCCAAAAGAATTAACCGCAGACCAGGAAAAATTCATTCTGGGCGCCCAGGCCAATCTGTGGACCGAATACATTAAATATCCCAGCAAAGTTGAATACCATGTTTTTCCCAGAATGAGTGCGCTGAGTGAAGTGCTTTGGACCGCCAAAGCAAACAAGAGCTGGAATGATTTTGAAAAAAGACTTCCAGCCCAATTAAAAAGATATGAATTGTGGAAAGCTAATTACAGCAGGGCCTATTATGATGTTAAGGTGTCGATTGTACCGGCAAAGAATTTTTCAGGACTGAACATCATGGCAGAACCAAGGGATAAAACCGGCATACTTCATTATGAAATATTTGATGTGCATCATCCCAAAAAATATGTATCCCCAATCAATGTTAATCAGTCCCGGACAATAGGTTTCAGTTATTTTCAAAATAAAATGCTGCTCAATCGGTTAAAGTTCAATTTGGATTTCAACAAAGCAACGGGCAAAAAGGTATCTGTAACCAAAATGCCAAATGAAAAATATCCAGGACAGGGCGGGGCATTCAGTCTTGTAAATGGAATCTATTCCAATAAAGGTTTAAGTTATCCTGACTGGCTTGGATTTATTGGCGATGATATTGTAGCAACCATCGATCTTGGAAAATCAACCTACTTTGATTCTGTTCGCATACATACCCTGGATCAGAATGGAAGCTGGGTTTACCTCCCGGAATATGTGGAGGTACTGGTGTCAAAAGACGGCAAAAATTTTCGTTCAGCTGGAAGGTCTTCAGAATTTAAAAGAGACACCCTCACCATGGGATGGATCAATGTTCCGGTACCCGCACAAAATTCCCGTTTTGTAAAGGTGATTGCAAAAAATTATGGACTCATCCCCGATGGCCAGCCCGGCGCAGGCACCAGGGCCTGGGTGTTTGCCGATGAGATACAGATAAAATAAGCTGTCCGGTATATGTTGGAAATAAGGACAGACATTTCCAACACATCAACTATTTATAACTCCGGCCCCCTGCTTACTTTGCGGTTATTTGCGTTTATTTGATTCCGTTTTGTGCGGTTTTTTGTCCTTCCCTCTTTATCTTAGTGCTTCAGAATAAACATACATGCAAAACCAAACCACTGATATTAATTTGATCGATGCTTTTGAACGGGTTCCGGTAAAAATTTTTCCTGATCTTAAAAAAGGATCATTATATGCAGCAGAGGAAGTAGCAAAACTGATCCGGGAAAAACAATCGAAAAAAGAGAACTGTGTACTCGGACTGGCTACAGGTTCAACACCCAAAACGCTTTATGCGGAATTGGTAAGGATGCATAAAGAGGAAAACCTGAGTTTCAAAAATGTGGTATGTTTTAACCTGGATGAATACTATCCGATAGATAACGACGCATGGCAAAGTTATAACAGCTATATGCACCGGTTGTTATTTGATCACATTGATATAGACAGGAAGAATATTCATATTCCCAATGGGGAACTTCCAAAAGAATCGGTAAAGAAACATTGTTCTGAATACGAAAAGATGATAGAGGAAGCCGGGGGTATTGATCTGCAAATACTCGGTATTGGAAATAATGGACATATTGGTTTCAATGAACCCGGATCCAGCATTTATTCACGCACAAGGCTGATCAACCTCGAGAATTCTACAAGGCTGGCCAATGCTTATGAATTTGCAAATATCTCCCAGGTACCAAGGCTTGCCATTACCATGGGCATCAGTGCCATCTTAAAAGCAAAGAAGATCATTCTTCTTGCCTGGGGACCCGGCAAAGCACCTGTTGTACAAAAGGCTGCAGAGGGAAATGTAACAGAACAGGTGCCGGCAAGTTTGCTTCAGCAACACCAGGATACCACATTTGTAGTGGATGAAGCAGCAGCAGCTGAACTAACCAGGTTTAAATCACCATGGCTTACAGGTGAGATCCAGTGGCATTCCAAAATGATCAAAAAAGCTGTGGTGAACATGGCTTTGAAGCTCAATAAACCAGTACTGTCCCTCACCAATAACGACTATAATGAATTTGGCCTTGGAGATCTGATCGTAGAGGAAGGTGATGCATATGAGATCAACCTTCAGGTTTATTATTTATTGCGTGATTCCATTACCGGATGGCCAGGAGGCAAACCAGATGCGCACTTACCAACGCATCCGGAAAGATCGGAACCTTATCCTAAAAGAGTGATCATCTTCTCTCCTCATCCCGATGATGACATTATCAGCATGGGTGGCACCTTTCAAAGATTACACGACCAGGGTCATGAAGTGCATATTGCTTATCAGACATCAGGAAACATTGCTGTAACAGATGAATTTGTTACCCGATTCCTTGATTTTGCTGTTGGATTTGAAGAGATAGCAGGAATCAACAATGGAAGTTCAGAAAAGATCTTTGAGGACGTAAGGCAGTACCTGAGTAATAAGAAATCAAATCAGGTAGATACGGCACAGATCAGGGCTATCAAGGGCCTGATCAGGCGTTGTGAAGCCAAGGCTACCTGCCGTTATGTTGGGATCCCGGAACACAATGTACATTTTCAGAATCTTCCCTTTTACGAAACCGGTACCATTGAAAAAAAACCAATGGGTGAAGAGGATGTTAAGATCACAATGGAACTATTAAAACAAATAAGGCCACACCAGATATTTTGTGCAGGCGATCTTGCCGATCCGCATGGTACACATAAAGTTTGTCTTGATGTAGTAATGGAATCCATGAAAAGGATAAAGGCTGAAAAAGAAAGCTGGATAAATGATTGCTGGATGTGGTTATACAAAGGTGCCTGGCAGGAATGGAACATTGAAGAAATTGAGATGGCCGTTCCAATGAGTCCCGACCAGGTTCTGAAAAAACGATATGGAATTTTCATTCACCAGTCGCAGAAGGACATGGTGCCCTTTCAGGGTAGCGATTCCAGAGAGTTCTGGCAAAGAGCCGAAGAACGAAATGCCAACACCGCCGACCTTTATGCAAGATTGGGACTCACCCATTATGCGGCCATGGAAGCATTTGTTAAGTGCCGATATTAAAAAATTGTGCAGAAAGAAAACAGTCTTTTGGCTCTAATCTACTTATCCCCTATTTTTGCAACCCCGAATAAGGATTTAAAATGCAATGAGCATCGATCCTTAATCGATATTCAACGGCCCCGTAGCTCAACTGAATAGAGTAACTGACTACGGATCAGTAGGTTTCAGGTTTGAATCCTGACGGGGTCACTTAAGGCAAGAAAGAGAAAGAGAAAGAGAGCGGCAACCCTCAACACTCTTTCTCTTTTTCTATTTACTTCATTTCCTTCTTCCACTCCAGTTAATCTTTTTGTTATAGTTTGAAAGCATGAGCAATATCATGCCTGTCAAATTAATGGATGTTTATTTTCATGCATTATAAACAAAGAAAATATTTTTAGTGCCGAAAGAATTATCTATTGCAGAAACCAATGAAATTCTCAATAATGCAAGAGAACTGGTGTTACAATTGCTGGTCTATTACCCGGATGGATTGGTAAGCGTAATTGATGGAAACTTCAATTTTGTATTAACAGGGGGAGAACTTCATAAACGCCTGGGCGTTGATCCAAAAAGTTTAATTGGGAATCCTGTGTATCCAAAATTTCCGGAAATGAACAGGAAATCTGTGATAGAAAAACTGGACAAGGTTTTTTCAGGTGACGTGATCGCCGATTTTACGCTCCCCGAAAAAATGAAGGGTGAGTGGTATGTAATGGATGCCTATCCCATTAGGGAGAAGAACCACTCCATTGTTTATGCCGGTGTTATTATCCGTAATGTTACCCGTTTAAAACTGGCTGAAGAAGAACTTAAAAAAGCATTGAAAAAGGAAAGAGAACTGGGTGAATTGAAATCGCGTTTTGTTACTATGGCCTCACATGAATTCCGCACCCCGTTGACCACCGTGCTTTCTTCTGCAAATCTCCTGAAAAAATATGCGGACGGAGATAACCGTAAAAATATGGAGAAGCATATTTCCAAAATTGTTTCCTCTGTTAACCTTATGAATGACATCCTCAATGATTTTCTTTCCATTGGTAAAATTGAGGAAGGCAGGGTTGTTGCCCAACCGGTAAGGGTCAATATCAGGGAAATAACTTCAACTGCCATACAGGAATTAAGCGGGATGCAAAAAGAAGGTCAACAGGTTTTGTATCAACATCAGGGAGAAGAATATACGGCACTGGATCCTGTTTTATTGAGACATATCATCAATAATCTACTTTCCAATGCAA
>CAMPIQ010000066.1 GCA_946886475.1 uncultured Chitinophagales bacterium
TGTTCGTCTGTTCCTCCCGGCCATGCCGTTGAATGGCCAATGCGACAACGGTTACATAATATGCAGGAGGGCCATTCTTTGGCATGGCCCTACATCTGTAATTCCTCTGTTCCGTGCTCCCTGTTCGTCTGTTCCTCCAGTTCAATCCCGATCTTCTTCATTAATATCGAAGCATTCAGGCTGGTACACACATCATTTTTAAGTTTATAATCAAAAAACAGTTCTTCCCCTTCCACCTGTACATCAAAATGATAGTTGATCACCGAACCCCGGAAGGTGGCTTCCAGTTTAGCCAGTTCAACATCATGGGTTGCTATTACTGCAACAGCTTTTTTTCTTACAAGTTGTGCTATCAGGGCAGCAGAGCCGGTATGGCGGTCGTAAGAATTGGTGCCTCTTAAAATTTCATCCAGCAGGATAAAGACCTTTTCCTGCCTGTTGACCGCTTCAATTATTGTTTTCAGTTTCTTCAGTTCGGCATAAAAAGTGGACGTATTCTCGGCAAGGTTATCAGCTATCCTCATACTGCTCATTAAGTGTACCGGAGACAGCGTCATTGATAAAGCACAAACCGGCGAACCCATTTGGGCAAGAACCGTATTGACGCCAAGGCTTCTTAAAAAAGTACTTTTACCTGCCATATTAGATCCGGTGATCAGTCCGATTTTGGCCAGGCCTTCCAGATCGAAATTATTATCAACCCTTGAAGCTGCCGGAATCAGTGGATGTCCGAGGGAGGTAGTTCTGAAAACAAAATGTTCATCCACTATTTCAGGAAAGCACCAGGACGGTTGATTGAAATGTATGGAAGCAAGGCTGTTCAGTATTTCTGTTTCGGCAATCATTTCAAACCATCCGGACACATGATGTTTATTTTTTCTTCTCCATTCATTGAGTGCTATCATTTGTCTTACATCCCAGAGAAAAAATGCATTGAAAAAAAGGAGGCCGGCAATATTCAGCCTGAGATCGAACCGGTCCAGAATGGATTTAAGATCACGGATCTCTTCAGATGCCCTGATCTGGTGCTGCGCGCTCTGGTGCTGTAATTGTTGCATCCATGCCGAAGCAAACCTGGGCTTTTCTATCCAGCTAACCAGTTGCTGCAGCGTGGCCACTTCTTTTACTATACCCGAAAGAAGGATATAAGGTTTCACCGTATTCCGGCTCAGGATGATGGATGTTGTAAGGAATAGTCCATATAGGAAGGAATAGATGCCACCCGGAATAAAACCAACGATGGCAGCAAGGGTGATGGATATGGTGATGACTGAGTATGCCGATACAACTATTTTCCAGTTGCTGCTTTTAAAATGAGTTTCTTCTTCGCTTAGCCATTGTACCGTTTTGGTTTCCGTTTTTTTGGTAACAGTTGTTTGCATGGCAAAGGACTGAAGTTGTTGTCTCCATTCCGTTTCCGGTGCCAATTCCTTTATGGCTTCATGTCTTTTGTTTATAAATGCCATTGAAGCCGGGTGTAAAAGATCATGGGCCAGTAAATCTCTTCCCTGTTCCGTATAACACCGGTTCATCCATTGAAATATGGATGCTTTTCCAAAAAGATCAAGGTCATTGGCATAATCATGCAGGGCAGGTGTATACTTATTACCATCATAATGGTGGTGAAAATCGTGTGAAAGAAACCTCAGTTCTTCTTCATTGATCGTAATAAGTGTTCTGGTATTGTTTATCTTCTGGTTATTGTTCACATCAACTGAAACCAGGTAAAGCAGCATTCCAATTCCTGCAAGTGTGGGTAACAAACCCCAAATCCCAAATGATATAAATACCTGGTAGGATACAATGATCATTAAAATAAAAACAATGAATCTTATCCATCCCAGGCGGTTCCTTTTTTTAAGTAATTCCTTTAATTGTAACTGGTGATGCTCCAATTGCAGCTGATACACCAAAGCCGGGTCTTTCATGGCAGGAAGGTAGGGAAAAAGCTAATGGGCAGGGGCTATTGGCCGGTAGCTTTCCGCATTATCCTACCAAAGCGGTTCACATCAGCCTCCGGCGCAATCGGGAAATTATGGATCATATGCTGAACCAGCTGGTGTGCAAAGAAAGGAGCCAGGGAACTGCCTTTTGTTCCCATTCCATTTAGTATTCCAATGTTTGGTTGAACAGGATGAAAGCCAACAAAAGGTCTTCTTTCAAGTGTTGCCGGACGAACGGCTGCTTTATGTGATACCAGTCTGAATGGTTTTTTAAGCCAGCCATTTAGCAGCTGCATGGCGTGATCCCGGAAGGAAGCTGATGGCTGATCATCTGCAAATTCCCACTGGTAATTTGATCCCACCCAGTATAGATTCGCTTCCGGTAGCGGCGCCAGCATCAATCCTTTTTTGAAAATAAAACTGGTGATAAGATCATTGCATTCAATTACCAGTGCTTCTCCTTTATTGGGTGCATAAGGCAATAGTTCAAACCATGGATTGGCAGTGCCCTCCGCACCTTCACAAAAAATAATTTTTTTTGCCTGTATCACTCCATACCCAATATGATCATCGTCTGTTTTCAAATCTTCAATCCTGAAGCTTTCCTGGAGGAGTGCATTCATTTCAATAAGTTTCATTCTCCACTTTTGCAACAGTTCCTTCAAATTAACCATATAAGCGGGCCTGATCTCACCACATCCAAAATCATAATTGAAATAAGCATTAAAATGATTCTGATCGGGAAAGGAATGGAGATAAGTATCGTTTTCTCTGAGGCGGTCCACAAAAGCATTGCGCATTTGTGGTGAAGGAAAAAAATCAATGATGCTCTTTTCTGCTACCAGGCTGGTATTAAAATAATGTCCTGCTTCCTTATACGTCTGAATGGCAAAAGGCATCACTTCATCTATCATCCAGGTATAGGCATATCTTCTTCCCGTTACCGGGTTTATAATTCCTGCAGCGATCTTGGATGATGCATTTTCATTATTATCATCTATAACAATAAAGGTTTTTCCTTCTTTGTGCAGGAACCAGGAAAGCATGGTGCCACAGATGCCCTGGCCAACAATGAGGTAATCTACTTGCATGGAATAAAGATAGGGAGTGGGAGGCGAGAGTCGGGAGTCGGGAGTCGGGAGTCTGGAGCCGGTAGTTCAAAGTTCAAAGTCAGCGTCCTAAGTTCGTAGTTGGTAACCGGTTAAGAGATTAAAGTATGAGTTTTCGAATTTAGTTCACCGGCTTTGAACTTTGAACTTTGAATTCTGAACGTTTAACGCTTCCCCCGCCGGGACAGTCTTCCGACTAATGACTTCACATCAGTTTATACATTTTCCCTGGCAGGCTGGCTATTACGCCCTGGAGTTCCAGATTCAAAATGGCTGCAGCGGCGGAACTGCTGCTCAAACCACTTTTTAGATTGATCTCATCAATATGAACGGATTCCTTTTCACTGAGTAAATGGATCACCTGCTTTTCTTCTGAAGAAAGCTCAATAAAAAGTTCCTTTTGTTTCCTGGCTTCTTTCTTTTTTTCTTTCCATCCCAACACCTCAAGCATTTCATCGGCATCGGTCAGCAGGATGGCTTTATTATATTTTACAAGGTGGTTGCAACCGGTACTATATTTATCAGTAGTTCTGCCCGGAACGGCAAAAACATCACGGTTATAAGCATCGGCAAGTTTAGCCGTGATCATGCTGCCTCCCTTGATATGGGTTTCCACTACAACAGTGGCATCGCTTAACCCGGCTACAATGCGGTTCCGTAATGGGAAATTATGTTTGTCCGGTTTGGTGCCACTAAAGAACTCGGTCAGGATCCCTCCATCATGTTTAACCATATCCCTGGCAAGCGATGCATGATCGTAAGGATACATTTTATCTAATCCATGTCCTACTACACCAACAGTTGGAATGTTATTTTTTAAAGCTGCCTTGTGGGCAATGGCATCTATGCCATAGGCAAGGCCACTGATGATGAGAACTCCATGTTCAGAAAGATTTTTGACCAGTTTCTCTGTAAATGATCTTCCATAATCAGTATAACTCCGTGTGCCTACTATGGCAACTACCTTTGAACAATTGAGGTCTGCCACTCCCTTGTAAAAAACCATGGTTGGCGAATCATAACAATTGAGCAGGCGCTGGGGGTATTCCTTATCTGTAAGAAATAATGGTTTGATACCGTATTTTTCAATAAACCTGATCTCCTGTTCTGCAGGTTTAAAATCCCTGAAGTTTTTTATGGATTGTGCCCTCACTGAACCAATGCCTTCAATTTTTTCAAGCAACTGAATGGGCGCTTTAAAAATTGCAGACGCCTCTCCAAAATGGCTGACCAGGATCTTCGCCTGTACGTCACCGATGTTTGGAACAAGGGTAAGCGCCAGCTGATATAGTAGTTCAGAGTTCAGAGTTCAAAGTAGGTGTACTTATTTCATGCATATAGTTGAACACCAGGAAGACAATTTAGGGAATTCAATTTTCTTAAAAAAGTGAATAACCCCAGGAATAGCCGTGACTTTAAACTTTGAACTTATACAACCAACACTACCTTGAAATAACTTTCAATTCCGTTCTCCTGTTCTGCGCCCTGCCTTCTTCGGTAGAATTATCGGCAACAGGTTTGGAGGCACCAAATCCTTTTGAACTTAAACGGCTGGCCGCTATGCCATTTGTTACGAGATAACTGACAACGGATTTAGCTCTGTTCTCTGAAAGCTGAAGATTTTCATTTGCGTTTCCAATGTTATCGGTGTGTCCTTCAATTTGAATTTTTAAAGATGGATTTTCCTTTAATAGCTGAACAAGTTTGTCAAGTTCCACCTGTGATGATTCCTTGAGTTCAAATTTGTTGAAGTCGAAGAAAATATTGCGCAATACTATGGCTGCATTTACTTCAATGGGTTGAAGCGGGATGTTCTTTTCATAGGTGGAATCGGGTGATTTTCCTTTCAGTGAATAATTATCAGAATAAAACAGATAGCCTTTTCTGTTTACGTTGAATGCATAATCTTTTCCTACCGGGAGGGTAATCAGGTAGTTTCCTGTTTCATCTGTCTGCACTCTTGAAATGGTTTGCCTGGTGGCCAGGTCAATCAATTCAACAGAAGAAGGTAACCCTTTCTTTGTTTTTTCATCGAACACCTGTCCTTTGATCCAAAGTGTTTTGTATGGTCTCACATCTTCCCTCAATTCAAAACTGTAGAGGTCAAGTCCGCCTCTTGTATCCCTGCGGTCACTGGCAAAATAGGCGATCTTCCCATTGGCTTCAATAAATAAAGAACCTTCATGCTCAATGGTATTGATGGGATAACCCAGATTTTCAGGCGTTCCCCATTTCCCTTCAGCATTCTTTTTGATCAGGAACAGGTCGGAATCGCCATAACCCTGTAAACCATTTGAGGTAAAATAAAGTGTCTGGTTATCGGCATGGATAAATGGTGTGGATTCATCGCCGGAAGTATTGATGGAAGGGCCGAGGTTTTCCGGCGTACTCCAGTTTCCGTTAGATTGTAAATGGGTTACATAAATATCACTTCCTCCATAACCTCCCGGTCTGTTACTTGTAAAATACAGGTCTCTTTTATCAGGCGATAAGCAGGGTTGTACTTCCCATTGGTCGGTGTTCACCGATTCACCCAGATTGAGCGGTTCACTCCATCCGCTATTGGTAAGGTAGGAAATGTACAGATCACAGCTGCCGAATCCATCCTGACGGTGACAGGCATTAAATACCAGCCATTTGCCATCCTGTGAAATAATCAGTGCGCCTTCATTCATGGGCGTATTGATGCCACCGCTTAATAATTCAGATCCCGTCCAGCCATCTGGCGTTCTCATGCTATAGAAAAAATCTTCATTGGTTCGGTTTAATTTCCTGGTAAAGATCAACTGGCTGCCATCAATGGGTATGGAAGGAAAATATTCAGATTCCTCAGTATTAACCCCATCACCCAGATTCTTTGGCGTGAATACATAACTGGTATTGGGATGAGACCTGGCATAATCAACCGCAAACCGGTAAGCCTTTAACCTGTATTCAGCGGCTTTTTGGGTGTTGGGATGAAGATCCTCTCTGGTTAATAATGCCTCAATAGTATGCAAGGCCTTTTCAAATTGGCCTGTACCGGCAAGATTGATAGAATAAGGAAGGCGGTAACCGGAAGTATAATTGGTATCGATTAAAAATGCTTTTTCATAATGCTGGATGCTTTGCCTGTAGTCTTTCAGTTCACCATACAATCCACCTAATGATAACAAGGCATCAACATAACCGGCATCTCTTCTGATCGCTTCTTTTAATGATTCGATCGCTTCTTCATATTTTCCATCCTGTGCTTTTTCAGATGCTTTGTTGAAGGCTTCAATAGCTTTTCTGTCAATTTTATTCGGATCGTATTGGGCAACAGAAAATAAGGAGGAAAGAATCAGCAGAAAACTAAAAATAGGGCGCAGGTTTTTCATGAAATGAAGATAGTAAAGACTGCGTTTAATTTATGTGAATCTTCCAGGCCGGGCCTTTAGCCTATGGCACATTGATATACTTATGCACCTGAAGCGACAATTGCCACCTGGGGTTGGCTTTTATATAATCAATGATCAGGGGCGTAATGGATGAGGATTTACTCCACTCCGGTTGCAGATAGAGTTTGCAGCTGCCGGTAACCTGGGCCGCAAACTTTTCTGCCCATGCAAAATCTGATTTATTGAAAACAATGATCTTTAATTCATTTGCAAACGGAATTACTTCAGGTAATGGCTCCTTGAATTTTTTTGGCGAAAGTGTGATCCAGTTCCAGTTGCCTGTAAGCGGGCTGCTGCCCGAAGTTTCAATGTGTGTTCTGAAACCTGCTTCCTGTATTTCCAGGGTTAATTCAGTAAGGTCGTGCATCAGGGGTTCGCCCCCTGTAATTACCACAATTGAGGTTGGTGTTCTTTTCACTTCCTGCAAAAGATCGCCGGTTTTCCACAAGGGATGCCTGCCACCATCCCAGCTGTCTTTTACATCGCACCATACACAGCCAACATCGCACCCACCCAGCCTGATAAAATATGCAGCCTGTCCCTGGTAAAAACCTTCACCCTGAAGCGTGTAAAACTGCTCCATGACGGGAAGGAGGGTGGAGGGTTTAGGGTTTAGGGTAGTGTTCATTTTTGTGGTTTAAGGTTTAGGGTGAAGGGTAGAGGGTTTAGGGTAGAGGGTTTAGGGTAGAGGGTTTAGGGTGTAGGGTGTAGGGTAGTGTACTAATTTATAATGTTTCTGACTGTTAAAATAAGGTTGTTAAATGCTTTGCAAACTAAAAGAATATAAGATCTAAGACCTTACACCCTACACCCTACACCCATCACCCTACACCCTCCCTTCGCCCTACACCCTGTCATAGTGTTTCAACGCGCAGGCCTTAAATGTATTTTTCATAAGCGCAGCAATGGTCATGGGACCCACTCCACCTGGTACCGGTGTAATAAAAGAGGACCTGGAAGCTACACTTTCAAAATCAACGTCACCACTGATGCGATACCCCGATTTTTTTGATTTGTCCTCTATTCTTGTTATCCCTACGTCAATGACCACCGCTCCTTCTTTTACCATTTCTGCTTTGATAAATCCTGGTTTACCAATAGCAGCGATAATGATGTCGGCCGATTGGCAAAGTTCAACGATATTGGCCGTATGCGAATGACAAATTGTAACTGTACAGTTGCCCGGATTTCCATTTGCGCTTAATAAAATACTCATGGGCCGCCCAACGATATTACTTCTTCCCACTACAACGGCATGCTTACCTTTTGTTTCAATTTTATAATGTTCAAGCAACAGCATGATGCCATATGGAGTAGCCGGTATAAAACTTGGATGACCCAATACCATTCTACCCACATTATTAGGATGAAATCCATCCACATCTTTATTGGGGTCAATGGCATTGATCACTTCTTCCGTAGAAATATGGGATGGCAGTGGTAATTGCACAAGTATGCCATCAATTTCAGGATCCTTATTCAGGTCTGTGATGATGTCAAGTAATTTAAGTGTTGATATGTCCTCTTCCAGCCTGATCATTGTTGATTTGAAACCAACTTCCTGGCAGGCTTTTACCTTTGATGCCACATAAGTTTCACTTGCTCCATTGTTTCCTACCAGTATGGCTACCAGATGCGGAACCGGTTTTCCCTGAGCGGCCAGTTGAGCCATTTCCAGTTTTAATGAATCCTTTATTGCCTGGGATGCTTCTTTCCCATTTAAAATTTGCATGGCGCAAAGGTAAAGGGGTAGGGGTAGTAAAAAACTGATAAAGTTTTTTGTTTTTTTTCCCCTTGAATAATAGAAAAATACTTCATTAAACTGGTGTAAACGTCCTTGTTGCGGCAAACATTCCATCCAATTTGCATAAAAACAAATGGTGAAACATTTTATTACTTTTTTGATCTGTAGTTTTTTATTTCTGTATGCAGGTGCACAAACTTTAAGGCAACCTGTCTCCGCCATGTATGCCCGGTTGAATGGATATAGCTCCGTTCATGCTGATGCATCTGCGTTTACATCTAACCCTGCGGTTCTTGCATCCATAAAAAGATTTTCGGTAAGCATCTATGGTGAACGGAAGTTTATTTTAAATGAAATGGATCAATACAGGATCAATGCATCACTTCCGGTACAGGATGGAAACCTTGGTTTGCAGGTGAACCGTTGGGGGTCTGTCCTTTTTAATGAAACTGAGTTCAGCCTCGCCTACGGAAGAAAGATGGGCCGGATGGATGCCGGCATCAGGTTTAATTATTATCAGCTGAAAGCTGCTTCATATGGAAAGGCTTCCGCAGTCAATTTTGATGCAGGATTTCTTTACCATCCAACTGACCGCGTCAGTACGGGTATTCATATTTACAACCCGCTGATGAGAAACCTGAATGAAACGGGAGAAAAGATCCCCTTCATTTATTCTGCCGGATTTGGTTATGATGCTTCGGATAAGATATTTATTGCAGCCATGATCACCAAAACCGAAAATCAGCCCGTATATATCCAAACAGGAGTGCAATATTGTTTTGATGAAAAGCTTATGGCCAGAATGGGGGTCTCAACCGGGAATACTGCTTTTTATTTTGGCGCCGGTATTCAATGGGGACAGCTAAGGTTTGATATAACCACTTCATTACACCAGTACCTTGGATTAACACCTGCCTTGATGATCGTTTATAATGCTCCAAAAAAATGAGCAGGCTGGTTTTGATGATATCGGGGTGCCTGTTACTATTAAATGCAAATGCACAGGAACCGCCCCTGCAGATACAGCAGCAGCTGGAAGATCTTGCTGGTGCAATGGAAGATGATCTTCCTGAGGATGGCCAGTATTTACAGTTGCTCCACCACCTGAAATCTCATCCGCTGGATATAAATTCAGCCGGTGCGGAACAATTCAACCAATTAAGGATGCTGAATGTTTTACAGATAGATCATTTACTAAAGTACCGGAGGTTACTGGGTCTCTTTATAAATATCTATGAATTGCAGGCGGTACCACATTGGGATGTAGCTACCATTTTTAAGGTATTGCCATTTATTACAGCTGAACCTGCAGGTTCTATAAAAGAAGGATTGTATTCCCGGCTAAGAGGTGAACACTATGTTTTATTTAAAATGGGCAGGATGCTGCAGAAGCCGGAGGGCTATGATACATCGGTAAACAATCATTATCTGGGCGACAGAAATCAGATTCTAATAAGATACCGTTACCAGTATAAGGACTTATTATATTTTGGAATAACAGGCGACAAAGATGCAGGTGAACCCTTCTTTAAAGGAATACAGTCAAAAGGATTTGATTTTTATTCATTTCATTTATTTGCCAGAAGAGCAGGCATCATAAGATCGCTGGCGCTGGGCGATTATACGGTTAACCTGGGGCAGGGTCTGATCCAATGGCATTCAATGGGATTTTCCAAAAGCTCTGATGTCATGAATATCAAAAGACAGGCCCCGGTGTTGATGCCTTACCGGTCGGCCGGTGAATTTTATTTCAACCGGGGATGCGCACTCACCATTGAAAAAGGAAGACTGGAATCCAGCCTGTTTGTTTCGCGAAAAAAGACTGATGGCAGCATAGGAGACAGTAGCAGAACCTTCAGCCGGTTTTTAACCTCCGGACTTCACCGTAATCCAAATGAGATTTCAGACAGGAATCAAATTTTGCTTACTACGCTCGGGGCTAATTTAAAATATAGTTTTTCAGGTTTGAAAACCGGGTTGAATATGATACATCACCAGCTGGATATTCCATTGGAAAAGAAGGCAGAGCCGTATAGTCAATTTGCATTTTCCGGCCGGCACCTGTTCAATTACAGTCTGGATTACGCCTATACATATAATAATGTACATGCTTTTGGGGAAGCTGCCCTGGATAAAAATGGAAGAACAGCGGTTGTAATGGGTGCCATAATGAGTGTGGACCCGCGAATTGATGTTTCTCTTTTATACAGAGATATTGATCACAGGTACCAGTCATTGTCTGGTAATGCTTTCACCGAAAGCACACTGCCCGGTAATGAGAGAGGAATATATATGGGTATGTCTGTTAAGGCCGGCGACAGGTGGAAGGTGGATGCCTATGGTGATTTTTACTTCTTTCCCTGGCTTAAATACAGGGTTAACAGTCCCTCCCGGGGCCATGATTTCATGCTTCAGATGAACTTTAAGCCCAACAGGCAATTTGATTTTTATACCAGGTTTAGATGGGAAACCAGGCCGGTCAATGGTAATGGCAACGAAGTGATCCATTATCCGGAAGGGAAAAGCAGGGAACATCTGCGTGCTCATTTTTCAGCACAGATCAGTAGATCATGGGATCTCAGAAGCCGTGTTGAAATGGTTTGGTTTGATAGAAAAGGAGCGTCGAGAGAAGAAGGTTTTCTGTCATATGTGGAAGCACATTACACTCCGGTTGCACGGTGGGGAGGCAATTTAAGGTTACAGTATATTGAAACGGACAGTTACAATAGCCGGATCTATGCATATGAATCGGACGTTTTATATGGATTTAATTTACCGGCTTCCTTTGCAACCGCTTTCAGGTATTATGTCAATCTCAATTTTAAACCTGTAAAAAATCTGCGCTTATGGTTTCGCTGGGCCCATTCCATATATAATGAGGAGACCAAAGAAACAGGTAGCGGAGCCGATCTCATAAAAGGAAATGTCAGATCCGACCTCAGGTTTCAGGTAATTTATTCCTTTTAGGAATGTAAAAACAGGACTGAAAATGCTACCATTCATCACCCCGCCATCGTTATTTACCTCTCATCCGTAAATATTTCCTTTTCCCAATTTTAAGTAATTGTTAAAAAAACATATAACTTACGCAGCAATTTTCACCAACTACCTGTCTCAGGTTATAGGTCCTCGTTTGTGAAATACATACGATCCATGTTTTTTAAATTAAAATTGAACATTCACATGAGAAAAATTCTATCACTGCTTACAGTGCTGATGATGCTATGCACATTTGCACTAGCTCAAACCCGGACAGTTACCGGTAAAGTAATTGACGCCCAGGGCAAACCCGTTCCGTATGCTTCCGTTTTGGTAAAAGGTACCAATACCGGGGTAGCTGCGGATGCCAACGGTGCTTTTTCTATTGAGGCGGCTCCCAACTCAACCCTTATTTTCAGCGCGGCAGGCTATCAGACAAACGAAGTGAACATTGGTTCGCAATCAACCATTACAGCTTCCCTGAGCAGCCAGTCATCCATGAGTGAAGTTATTGTAACCGCTCTCGGTGTGAGAAGAACCCGTAACCAGGTTCCTTATGCAGCCCAGCAGGTAACAGGGGAAGAAGTAAGTAAAGCACGTACTTCTAATTTTGTTCAGGGCTTATCTGGTAAAGTATCAGGTCTGGAAATGAGACAGTCCAATTCACTTGGTGGTTCTACAAACGTTGTGATCAGGGGTACCAAATCAATCAGTGGCAATAACCAGCCATTATTTGTGATTGACGGGGTACCGGTTGATAACTCAACTTCAAATGGCGCCAACCAGAGAACAGGCCGTGGAGGTTATGATTATGGTAGTGCATCTGCAGATATTAATCCTGACGACATTGAATCTATCACCGTATTGAAAGGTGCCGCATCAACGGCTCTTTACGGATCCAGAGGAGCGAATGGTGTGATCCTGATCACAACCAAAAAAGGTACCAGGGGATTAGGTATCACCGTGAACTCAGGATGGGGTTTCGGAAAATACGACAAGAGTACTTTTGCTGAATACCAGGATGAATATGGTGCCGGTTACGGAACCTATTATGAAGATCCTTCCGGTTATTTCCTTTACAGGGATATTGATGGAAATGGTACACCCGACCTGGTAACACCGGTTAGTGAGGATGCTTCTTACGGAGGCCGCTTTGATGCTAACAAGATGGTTTTCCAGTGGGATGCCTTTGATCCAAACTCGCCTAATTTTAATAAAGCACGTCCCTGGCTGGCTGCTGCAAATGGTCCCGGATCTTTCTTCCAGACCGCATTTTCATCTAATCAAAGCGTATTTATTGATGGTGGAACTGACCGTGGAAGCTTCAAGTTAGGTTATACCCGTACAGACGACAAGGGAATCCTGCCTAACAGTAAGATCTCTAAAAACCTGATCAATTTTGGTGGTACCCTTAACCTGGCGGATAAGCTGACTGCAGGTGCTTCAGTGAATTTCAGCGGAATTGAAGCAACCGGCCGCTATGGTACCGGATATGATGATAAGAACCTGATGACCATGTTCCGCCAGTGGTGGCAAACCAACGTGGATGTACAGGATCAAAAAACTGCTTATTTCAATGAAAGAAGGAATGTTACCTGGAACTGGGCAGATCCAACCGATCTTGTTCCTATTTACTGGGATAATCCTTATTTCACCCGTTATGAAAATTATCAGAACGACAGCCGTAACCGTTTATTCGGAAACGTACACCTGAATTACAGCCCTGTAAAATGGCTGAACATACTGGGTAGGGTTTCATTGGATACTTATTCAGAACTGCAGGAAGAAAGACAGGCCGTAGGAAGTGTAACCACTTCATCTTACGGAAGAACAAACCGTGATATTCAGGAAACCAATTTTGACCTCTTATTCACAACAGATCATGATATCAATCCCGACCTGAACTTCAAAGCCTTACTAGGTACTAATGTAAGGAAAGAAAGCAGGAAGGCTATTGCTGCCGGAACCAATGGTGGACTGATCGTTGAAAGGATATATGCCCTGTCAAATTCTAAAAACCCTATCAATCCTCCGGGTGAAGCTGATGCCAGAAGAGAGGTTTGGGGAAATTTTGCCGGTGTAACATTTACCTGGAGAGACATGTTAACCCTTGATGGAACCATCAGGAACGACCAGTCTTCTACCTTACCTGAGGATAATAACAGTTACTGGTATCCATCAGCTTCTATGGGCTGGACCTGGTCTAAATTATTGGGTTCTGCCAATTGGCTGAGCTATGGTAAGTTCAGGGCTAACTATGCACAGGTAGGTTCTGATGCGCCGGTATACAGCACAGCAGATGCTTATATTATCGGTGTTCCTTTTGGAAGTGCTCCTATTACTTCAGTTGCCGGAGCAGCCGCCAATCCCGAACTTAAGCCTGAACAAACAAAGAGCTACGAGTTTGGTCTTGAAGTTGCTTTCCTGAGAAACAGGTTAGGTTTTGATGTAACCTATTATAATGCAAAAACCTTTGATCAGATCTTCGCTGTTCCTGTATCAACTGCTACAGGTTATAACTCAAGAGTGCTGAACGCCGGTAACGTGCGGAACAAAGGTGTTGAACTTTCAGTATTTGGCGTACCAGTTCAGAATTCCAATTTTTCATGGAATATCAACCTGAACTGGACACGTAACAGGAATAAGGTTGAAGAACTGTATCCTGGTGTTGATGCCATTACACTGGGAACATTCCAGGGTGGTATTTCTATAGTTGCTGCTTTGGGTGAGCCTTATGGTGTTATCCGCGGTACAGACTTCCAATACCATGCTAATGGTGAGCCTTTGATCAACCAGGCCAATGGTTATCCAATGAGAACAGCAACTTCCAATAATAATATTGGTGATGCCAATCCTGACTGGATCGGAGGTATTAATAATTCACTCAGATATAAGAATTGGAATTTAAGTTTCCTTGTTGATATGCGTCAGGGTGGTGATCTATTCTCTCTTGACCTGTATTATGGTCTTGCAACAGGACTTTATCCTGAAACTGCCGGACTGAATGAGCTTGGAAATCCTTCACGTCTTCCAATTTCTCAGGGTGGTGGTGTTATCCTTCCAGGTGTTGCACCTGATGGAAAACCAAACGCAGTTAGAGCCAGCAATACGCTTTATGGCTTATATGGTTATGGACGTCATCCAAATAAAGCATTTGTTTATGATGCAAGTTTTGTAAAACTGAGAGAAGCTATATTAACCTATAGTTTACCAAATTCAGTTATTGGACGCTTGCAACCATTTAAGGGTATCGATCTGTCTTTGATTGGTCGTAATCTTTGGCTGATCCATAAGAACATTCCTTATTCCGATCCTGAAGAGATCATCAGTGCCGGTAATCTTCAGGGATACCAGGGTGGTGCTTATCCAACAACAAGAACATTCACATTCAATGTTAAATTCAGATTCTAAAAAGATCAATATGAAAAAAATATTTTTAATAGCACTATTGCCGCTTGTGACCATAGTTTCCTGTAAAAGGGACCTGACGAGCATAAATGTGGATCCTAAGAATCCGCAAACTGCACCATCGTCAGCTTTCTTTACAAGTGGTCAGAAATCAATGACAGATCTCCTTACCTCCACAAATGTGAATGATAATATTTTCAGACTTATCGTTCAATACTGGACGGAGACCACTTATCTCGATGAATCCAATTATGATATCGTAACACGCCAGATCCCCAGACAATTATGGAACGGTTTATACCGTGATGTGATCAGGGATTTCCGTGAGGCTAAAAAACTGATCCCGGCTCAGGTAACCAATGCAGCTGTTCAACAAAATCAGCTTGCTGTTACAGAGGTTATGGAGATCATGGCCTGGTATTACCTGGTAACCACTTTCGGAGATATACCTTATAGTGAGGCACTTGATATCAGCAATCTTCAACCTAAATACGACAATCAAAAAACAATCTATGTTGACCTGCTTAGCAGGTTAAATGTTGCGATTGGTGATCTTGATGCTTCTGCAGGAAGTTTTGGTGATGCAGACATCATTTATGGTGGAGACGTTGAAATGTGGCAGAAGTTTGCGAATTCTCTGAAGCTGAAAATGGGAATGACCATTGCTGATGATGATAATACCCTGGCAAAATCCACTGTGGAAAGTGCCGTTGCTGCCGGTGTGTTTACATCCAATGCTGATAATGCAGTATTCCAATACCAGTCAGCACCCCCAAATACAAATCCTGTATGGGTTGACCTGGTTCAAAGTGGAAGAAAAGACTTCGTGGTAACCAATACCATTGTTGATGAAATGAAGTCATTGAATGACCCGCGTTTAGATGATTATTTCAGTTTTGATGCTTCCGGAACAGAATATTCCGGTGGTATACCAGGACTGGGAAATAATTTTTCAACTTACTCTAAACCAGCTGATGCTATTCAGGCTCCTGATTTTCCTGCCGTAGTGTTAAGCTATGATGAAGTTGAATTCTTCCTGGCGGAAGCTGTACAAAGAGGATATAATGTTGGAGGTACTGCAGTTGGTCATTACAATGCTGCAATCACTGCTTCTATCCTTTTCTGGGGTGGAACCACTGCAGAGGCAACAGCTTATCTTTTACAGCCTGCGGTAGTTTATAACCCTGCAAACTGGAAGCAAAGTATAGGCGAACAAAAATGGATCGCTTTATACAACCGCGGATGGGATGCCTGGATTGAGTGGAGAAGGCTGGATTATCCGCAACTGGTTGCTCCTGCTACTGCCGTATCAACCATTCCAAAGCGTTATACCTATCCTATTCCTGAGCAGAACCTGAATACTGCCAATTACAATGCCGCTGCTTCTGCAGTTGGTGGTGATGTGGTAGCTACTAAATTGTTCTGGGATAAGTTTTAATCAGAATCATCTCATTTTTATAATGGACCATCCGGAAGGGTGGTCCTTTTTTTTTCACCGGTGTGAGCATGCAGCAGCGCACAACTGATGAATGAATGCATATGCAGCAGCATAGGGCGGTAGCTAAGTAATCTCCGGCCCATATATCCCGGTTAAGCATTTCATACTTTGAAATTCTTATTTCTTAATTCCTGATCCTAATTCCAATTGGGGTTATTTTTGCCTCGTAAAACAACAATATGGATCAAAACATTCCGCAGCAGAACCAGATCAATATAGAAATATCAGAAGAAGTGGCAGAAGGCACTTATGCTAATCTGGCGATCATTACCCATTCACATGCAGAATTTGTAGTGGATTTTGTAAACGTTATGCCAGGCACACCCAAGAGTAAAGTAAAGTCACGCATCATATTTACCCCTCAACATGCCAAACGTTTCATGAAGGCCCTGATAGAAAATGTAAGCCGTTATGAGGACGCCAACGGCCCTATTAAAGACTTAGAGGAAATTCAGATACCAATGACTTTTGGTGGTCCCACGGCTCAGGCCTGATTCCCCTGTCCACTTAAAGGGAAGACATAGGTCAGGTATTCTTTATAATATAAAACATTGTTTAAAGAACAGGATTGTGTTTTCATGAAGAAAAGCAATTAATTTATTAATAGTCTCACTGGCTTAAGTCTCCCCTTTAAGGGGACAGGCGGATCACAGTATCCCTTCATCGGCAAAACTATAATACCCATCATCGCTTACTATTAAATGGTCAAGCACCCTGATATCAAAATAGCGTGCAGCCTCCTTTATTTTCCAGGTGAGTTCTTCATCAGCCTTACTGGGTTTTAAACTTCCGGATGGATGATTATGGCAAAGAATGATGCTTACAGCATCTTCCTCCAATGCTTTTTTAAGGATGATCCTGGGATCTGCCACAGTTCCGGTAATGCCGCCTTCACTGATCACCTGGAAATGGTTGATTTTATTTGCCCGGTTCAGAAACATTACGGCAAATACCTCATGCTTATAATCCCTGAGCATGGTTTGAAGGTATCCCGCAACATCCGAACTCCCGGAAACGATAGCCTTTTCTCTGGAAGCAAGGGCCTGTCTTCTTCTGCCCAACTCCATGGCTGCCGCGATACAAATGGCTTTTGCTTCACCTATTCCCTTGATCTTCATCAATTCTTTAACAGAAAGCTTGCCCAGCTCATTGAGATTATCCTTTCCGGATCGTAAAACTTCCTGGGCCAGGTCGAGGGCTGATTTCTCTCTTGTACCATTGTTTAACAATATGGCAATCAATTCGGAATTGCTTAATACGGAGGCACCCTTGTCTCGTAATTTTTCGCGGGGTCTGTCGTCTTTTGCCCATTCCTTAATCGAGTATTTCTGCGCTTGCATATTTAACATTTTAAAAATAATTTTATGGCTGTCAACTATCCTAATAGAAAACTAAACCGAATCCTATGAGACGTAACTCTACCTCTTCTGTTGGTGCACTGCATCCAATTTTATTTTTTCTTCTTGTTTACGGTATTTCTCTTTTCCTTGCCATTTTTGTTTGCCGCACTGTGTATTACAGCATAAATGACGATGCTATTCATACTTCAGGGCCGGTAGAAAATCCGCCTTCTGATATGAAGGGTGCAACTGCTTACATTAAATAAGATTAAGCCGTAATCTTTTGTTGGCAATGAGGAAAATCTCATTGATGGATGGTTTTATTCACCAATCAAAAAGGCTATAACTGAATAAATTCCGGATGGGCTTGTTCAATTGAACAGGAATACCGGTATTTTTCCCATTTTAGGATTGGGTTTCATAAATCCAACCCATTTCTTTTTAACCTGCTTTACCGAATCTCTTTTTTCTCTTTTCTACTCTTCACCATATCTTCGCCGCACATTTTCTACCATGAATCCTTCTGCCAAAATTTTTTCTGGCACCGGCTCACAGCATCTTGCTGAAAAGATCTGTAAAAGCTATGGTTGCCAAATCGGTAAGATCAATATTCAAAAATTCAGTGATGGGGAAATACAACCCATTTTCCTTGAAAGCATCAGGGGGGATTTTGTTTTTCTTATCCAAAGTACCTATGCGCCGGCCGACAACCTGATGGAGTTATTACTGATGATTGATGCAGCACGCAGGGCATCTGCCAATAAGATCATTGTGGTATTGCCGTATTATGGTTATGCCCGTCAGGATCGTAAGGACAGGCCGCGGGTAGCTATTGGAAGTAAGCTTGTAGCCAATATGCTGGTGGCTGCCGGAGCGGACAGGGTGATCACGATGGACCTGCATGCACCCCAGATCCAGGGTTTCTTTGATATTCCTGTTGACCATCTTGATTCTTCAGCTGTTTTTATACCTTATATAACACAACTGAAACTCGAAAACCTTACCTTTGCGGCCCCTGATGTGGGCGCATCAAACCGAATCAGGGAAATTGCCAGTTATTTTGAAGTGGAAATGGTGATCTGCGACAAGCACCGCAAGAGAGCCAATGAGATATCAAGCATGGTTGTAATTGGGGATGTTACGGATAAGGATATTGTGATCATTGACGACATCTGCGATACCGGAGGAACACTGGCAAAAAGTGCAGCTCTTTTAAAGGAAAAGGGGGCAAGGACCGTAAGGGCCCTGATCACCCACCCGGTATTAAGTGGAAATGCATACGAAACCATTGAAAACAGCGTGCTCGAAGAATTGGTTGTATGTGATACCATTCCGCTTAAGAAACCAACCAAAAAGATCAATGTGATCACTACTGCCGAATTATTTGCAGTAGCCATTCGCAATGCTTATGAGAACAAGAGTATCAATAGTTTGTTCTTTCATTCGCAAAGAAGAGATAAATAGCCAATGGCCACCGGCCATTAGCCGAAAGCTTTTAAATTAAACAATCATATAATGAAAACAATTACAATCGAAGGACAACTGAGGACCGAACATGGCAAGTCAGCCACCCGCCAGCTTCGCTCTCAGGACCTGGTGCCTGGTGTAATTTACGGGGGTGCTCAGGAGATCAATTTTGCTGCATCTGCAAAGACTTTTAAGTCTTTGGTATACACACCAAATTTTCAGCTCGCAGAAGTTAAAGTAGATGGAAAAACTTATCGCTGCATTTTGAAAGACCTGCAGTTTGATAAAGTTTCAGATGCACTAATCCATGTTGATCTGCTGGAACTGGTAGAAGACAAAAAAGTTGTTGCTACCATTCCATTGAAGTATTCAGGTGTTGCTTCAGGTGTTAAAGCCGGTGGCAGACTGGTACCAAAAATGAAATCACTCAAGGTTAAGACATACCCTCGCTATCTGAAAGAACAGATTGAAGTGAATGTTGAGAATCTGGAGATCGGTGGTAACATCAGGGTGGAAGATGTTAAGCTGGATAACTACGAAGTGCTAAACTCACCGCGTATTCCAATTGTATCGGTAGTTACAACACGTGCGCTGCGCCAGGAGGAGGCTACTGCTCCTGCCACTACGGCTAAGGCTGCACCTGCTGCTGCACCCGCTGCAAAGAAATAATTACTTTAAAAAAAAATGTAGATCCCGGTATTTATTATACCGGGATTTTTTTATGCGGAGTATGAGGATTGTTCGAGGGATTGGATGGCCAGGGATAAAGAATCAGGTAGATGTTATCTGTGATTGGGATCGCGGATTGGGATCACGGATGAAACGGATGGAGGGATGGCCGCGGAGGATGGG
>CAMPIQ010000067.1 GCA_946886475.1 uncultured Chitinophagales bacterium
TTGACTCTTGACTCTTGACTTTGAACTTTGATCTATGAGCTGCACCTCTATTCCTGCTGAACCTAAAAGAAATAAGCCTGACTGGCTTCGTGTTAAACTCCCCATTGGAGAAAATTATAAACACGTTCGCAGTCTGGTAGATACGCATAAACTTCATACCATTTGTGAAAGTGGCAATTGCCCTAATATGGGTGAATGCTGGGGAGAAGGCACAGCTACATTCATGATACTTGGAAATACCTGTACCAGAAGTTGCGGATTTTGTGCTGTTGCAACCGGGCGTCCCGATGCGGTAGACTGGGATGAACCACAAAGGGTAGCCGAAGCCATTCATCTTATGAAAGTGAAACATGCCGTGATCACTTCAGTGGACAGAGATGAATTAAAAGACGGAGGATCCATCATCTGGTACAATACCATCAAAGCAGTTAAAGCATTATGTTCCGGTACTACGCTTGAAACACTGATCCCCGATTTCAAAGGAGAAAAAGAAAATATCCGGCGCGTGATAGAGGCTGCGCCTGAAGTAGTGTCGCATAATATTGAAACGGTGGAAAGACTTTCGCGGCAGGTACGCATCCAGGCCAAATACTGGAGAAGCATGGAAGTGATCAAAACCCTGAAGGCGGGCGCTATGCGTACAAAGAGTGGTATCATGCTGGGACTTGGTGAAACCAGGGAAGAAGTGATACAAACGCTCCGGGATCTTGCTGCTGCAGGATGCGATGTGGTGACCATTGGCCAATATCTGCAGCCCACAAAAAAACATCTGCCTGTTGTTCGTTTTGTTCATCCGGACGAATTTGCCGAATACAAAGAAATAGGATATGAACTGGGACTTGATTATGTTGAAAGCGGACCACTTGTACGTTCATCTTACCATAGTGAAAAACATGTGATCAAAGGATATGGCAGACAGCAATGGGAAACATCAAAAAACTCAAACAATTATTCAGCTTGAAGAATTTTAGCGTCATCATATCGTTTGTTTTTATTTCCACCTTTTTGAATGCGCAGTCATTACAATGGAAGAATGTGGATTCCATGTATGGGCCACTACCCGAAGGCGTTCATGTTTTTTTTACAGACCAGAAAATTGACAATCTGCCCTTCCGTGCTTTTTATGTGATAGCTGATCTTAAAAATAAAAATCTGGATTTCTCAACCGATACCACGCTTGGAAGAAGACTGACACCTCAACAATTTTATGAGAAGAATGATCATCCCCTGGTGGTTGTGAATACTACATTCTTTTCTTTTCAAACCAGCCAGAACCTGAATGTGGTGGTCAGGGACGGGGATCTTGTTGGTTACAATGTCCATACTTTATCAGGAAGAGGGAAAGATACACTTACTTACCGCCATCCATTTGGAAGCGCCATTGGCATCTCCAAAAAAAGAAAGGCTGATGTTGCGTGGCTGTTAACGGATTCCTCTTCCCAAAAAATACTGGCAAGTCAGAAGGCCATTCCATTTTTAAAGGACTCAGTAAATAAACCGGGAACAAAATATCTTTTACAGAAAACCTCCACACCCCATTTCAAAGGTTTTGAAAAATGGAAAATGAAAACCGCAGTAGGCGGGGGGCCCGTTTTAATCCAGGATGGAGACATCAAAATCTCAAATAACGAAGAACTCAAATTTGCAGGGAAGGCCATAAATGATAAGCATCCGCGTACGGCAATGGGTTATACTGCCGGTAATCAACTGATCATCCTGGTTATTGAAGGCAGAAACAATGAAGCAGCCGGAGCCGGGTTGATTACCGAAGCTCAAATATTAAAAGACCTTGGTTGTGTTGAAGCACTCAATCTTGATGGTGGGGGAAGCAGTTGCCTGCTGGTAAATGGAAAAGAAACCATCAGTCCTTCGGATAAGAAACAGCGGGCCGTGCCTGCCGTTTTTATGATCAGGGAAAACTAATAGCCTATGGCCGGTAGCTGCCGCCAGCTTTCATTCCCTGATTTCCCAAACAAGCGCTGAAGCGCCAAGTATGGCCGCATCTGCTTCTTTCAATTCACTAAAGATCAGTTTTACTTTGTCGCGGAAAATAGGAAGCAGGTTCTTTTCCATATGTTCTCTTGTTGGATTGAGTAAAAGATCACCCGCTTTAATTACACCACCGAAAAGAACAATAGCTTCAGGAGAAGAGAACATGATAAAATTAGCCAGCGACAAACCAAGTACTTCTCCGGTAAAACGGTACACTTCCTGAGCAATCCTGTCGCCTTTTATGGCGCATTCATACACTATCTTTGAATTGATCTCTTCAGCTTTATAATTCCTGAGCAGGCTCTCTTCCTTTGATTCTTTCAGCATGTCATTTGCCGTGATGGCAATGCCGGTTGCAGAACAATATGCTTCAAGAGATCCGTTCAATCCGGTTGACCAGTGTGGTCTTCCTCCCGGAATTACGGTTGCATGACCCAGTTCACCAGCAAATCCATCATGCCCCAGCACCAGCTGCCCATTGGCAACAATACCGCTGCCCACACCGGTACCCAGTGTGATCATGATAAAATCCCTCATGCCTCTTGCCGCTCCATAATTCATCTCACCAACTGCAGCAGCATTGGCATCATTGGTGAGGGCGGAAGGCAATCCGAATTTTGCCGTTACCAGTTTTGTAACCGGTATTACCCCTTTCCAGTGAAGGTTAGGTGCATATTCTATGGTACCGGTATAATAATTTCCATTGGGCGCACCAATACCAATACCTTTTACCTTACCATCTTTGATATGACGCCTTATGATAGGCGTAAGCACTTCATACAAGGCATTGATAAAAAGTTCAACGGTTGGATAATCATCAGTTTTTAACTCACCCTTTTCAACAATATCACCACGATGATTAACAATACCGTATTTAGTATTGGTGCCACCAATATCAATTCCTATAGCAAATTCATTAGAGAGGTCGATCATCTTTTATCATTTTTATTTTCAATTACATCCAGTGGTCCTTCAGGAAAGGTTTCCAGAGGAGTAAGATTTTCATCAGCTACCGCTTCTGAATCAATTCCCTGTTTACGCAATACGGATCTTACAAAAAATGCAAAGAAGGCCAGGTAAGCAAAACACAGTACGGCAACCCAGTAAGAATTATGAATACCATAACCGGCAACATCCGAGCTGGTTTGAATATAATCGGCGAGCTTGCCCTGGATTGGTGGAATGATACCACCGCCCAGGATCATCATGATCAGGAAGGCAGATCCCTGAGTTGTATATTTTCCCAAACCCAGGATAGATAAGTTGAAAATGGCAGGCCACATGATAGAACAGAATAAACCACCACTCATGAATGCGTAAACCGCAATGCTTCCCGTTGAGAAAATGCCAACCAGCATTCCGGTTAAACCAAGTAAGGAGAATAATAATAAAGTTCTTGCCGGCCTGTCCTTACTGAGGAAAAAGGCAATGATCTGTACTATTACAAGTAGCACATAATATAATAATGGCTTAACATCATACTGGGAAATGGATATCACTCCAATAATGATCCCAAAGGCTACCAGTGGCACAACCACCATCATGGCCTGCCTGGTTGATGATTTAAGATTGAAAACAGAAATAGATCCTGTCCACCTTCCAATCATCAGGCTTCCCCAATACATGGCAATAAAAGGCGCGGCATCAGATGACTGATAACCTCCAAAATCAGGTTGCTTCAGTAGTTCACTCAGATTACTGACAATGGTTACCTCAACACCTACATAAACAAAGAGCGCCAGCATGCCAAGAACCAGTTGAGGATATTTCATAGCACCCCAGCCATTTGGATTTTTCTTTGCACTTAAATTGGAAACGAGCAGACTTATGACAACCACTGCAAGCGCACCGAACAACCAATACATCCTCTTTTCTTCAAGTGGATGTTTTAATATTCCAATTTGTTCGCTTCCTGCTTTTATATCCTTGTTGATATCTCTAACAGTTGCAACTTCGGTTGGAGAAATTGCACCCAAAGAATCCAGTTGTCCTTCGATAATGATATCTGATTTTTCCTTTAGAAATCCTTTTGCGAAAGTTGTATCCCCATTAACTCCAATAGCAACCTTAATTAAAGAGTCTGCGCTTTTGTGTTTAGCGCCCATTTGTTTTTCGATGTTCTCAATCTGTTTTTGTTCTGGGGAATTATAACTACTAAATACAGGAACAAACATTACTATCAGAAGTCCTGTCATGATCAATAATGAATACAATGCCTTACTGGCATTTTCAGTTTTTTCAGTTGATATGCCTGATGGAACTTTTTTGGAGAAATAGAACATGGCTGCAGCAGCAAGAAATAAAACACCTACACCTGCATATAATAAGATCACCTTATCGAGGCCGAGCGAATTGATCTTTTCATCTGAAACAGTAGCCGTGGTTCCGAATAAGGCTAAGGCAACAACTATGGGTCCGATCAGCGTTCCGAAAGAATTCACACCACCGCCAAGGTTAACACGGCTGGTACCTGTAGATGGATCGCCCAGTGTTATGGCAAATGGCTGTGCTGCTGTTTGCTGAAGTGAAAAGCCAAGGGCCACAATGAATAATCCAAATAACATACCTGCAAACGTGTTGGCATTCACAGCAATGATCATGGCAAGTGCTCCAAGTGCGGAAAATAATAAACCATACACAATGCTTTTTTTATATCCCCACTTTGCCACCAGGTCGTTACCACCAAAAGCACCATAGGCAAACAAAACCAGCGCGCCAATGTAATAAGCTGTATAAAATGCAAAATCAACGAGCTGGCTCTGGAACTGGTCCAGACTGAAATAATGCTTACAGAATGGAATAAAAATACTGTTACCTGCTGCTATAAATCCCCAGAAGAAAAAAACTGTCACTAAAGTTCCCAGTGCGCCATAATTAGTTGGAACCGGTGCTCCTCTGGTAACTGTTGTTGGCCTGTTGGGACCCATGGAAGTTGCCATATTGGTTTTGATTTATTAAGCACTGAAAATAGTAAGATTCATTGATAATTATATTGATGATGATAATGTAGAAAAAGAAATTACTCTAACTTCAAACAAGGATGTAATATGTTATGGAGATAATTCATGTATCAGCAGAGTGTTTTCCCGTTGCAAAAGCAGGCGGGTTGGGCGATGTGGTTGGAGCCCTGCCAAAATACCTTAACGAGTATGGGCATGTGGCAAAAGTGGTGATGCCCATGTACCGTACAAAATTTCTTTATCAGAACGAATGGGAGCTGGTGCATGAAGGCGGGCAACAAATGGGTCAGCACTGGTTCAAATACGCGGTGATCAGAGAAAAAACAAATAAACTGGGCTTTGATCTTTACCTAATTGATATCAACGGTTTACTCGATCGAGAAAAAATATACGGCTATGATGATGATACCGAAAGGTTCATGGCATTCCAGATAGCCGTTTGCGACTGGATAAGCAAATGGCAGCATCAGCCTGATATTATTCATTGTCATGACCACCATACAGGTTTGATCCCGTTTTTTATCAAATACGCTTATCCATTCAAACATCTCGCAAACATCCCCACCGTATTTACCATTCATAATGCACAATACCAGGGGTGGATAGACTGGGATAAATATTACCTGCTGCCGCCCTATGATACTTTTAAATGGGGTTTGCTGGACTGGAACAATCAGATCAATCCACTTGCCAGTGCCATCAAATGTGCATGGCAGGTTACAACCGTCAGTCCAAGTTATCTTGAAGAACTGAGGTATGCTGCCAATGGAATTGAAAACCTGATTCAGTATGAACAAGGCAAGAGCCTTGGCATTTTAAATGGAATAGATGCTGATGTGTGGGATCCGTCGAAAGATCATCTCATCATAAAAAATTATGACGACCATCTGGTAAAAGAAGGCAAACGGAAAAACAAAAAAGAACTGACAGCCATGTTTGGACTGGATCCTGAAAAACCGCTTTTTACTTTTATCGGAAGACTGGTTGGAGAGAAAGCAGCAGACGTTTTACCCGATGCCATCCGTAATTCAATTTATCATCACAGGGGCAATGCCAATTTCCTGGTATTGGGTTCGGGCGATCCGGCGGTGGAAAATAAACTGGAAGAACTCGGACATCAGTTTGGAGGTTATGTAAATACCTATATCGGATACAATGAAGCGCTGAGCCATCTCATGTATGCTGGCGCAGATTTTTTAATGATGCCCAGCCGGGTTGAACCCTGCGGCCTTAACCAGATGTATGCTTTACGGTATGGAACAGTACCCATGGTAAGAAGTACCGGTGGATTAAAAGATACAGTAAAGGATTTTGGAGATTGGCAAGGATATGGTATCCGGTTCAACAACGCTGACATTTCAGATATAACCTACAGCATCGGCAGGGGAATTGATCTGTACAACAATAAAAGGGACCTTTATAATTGGATGAGAACCTATATGATGCATATCGATCATTCCTGGGACGCATCGGCGAAGGATTATATCAGGGTGTATGAATCGCTGAGATAAGTTTTGAGCTGTGAGCTACGAGCTGTGAAACTTAATATCCAGATTTGATTCCAGTCTCTAAACTCGTAGCCCATAGCTTGCAGCTAATAGCTTCCTTTTCATTAAACGCAAAACGCACAAAATATGAGCAAACAAGTATTATCGGTGATTCTTGGCGGAGGGGCAGGAACAAGATTATTTCCATTAACAGCAAGCCGCTCCAAACCGGCAGTTCCTATTGCAGGAAAATACCGTCTGGTTGATATTCCCATTTCAAATTGCCTGAACTCCGGCATAACGAGGATGTTTGTACTAACCATGTACAATTCGGCATCGCTGAACAGGCATATTAAAAATACCTATCACTTCAGTGCATTCAGTTCTGCATTCGTTGATATTCTGGCAGCAGAACAAACACCTGATAATCCAACCTGGTTCCAGGGCACGGCAGATGCGGTAAGACAGGGCCTCCGGCACATTGCACCATTTGACAGTGAGTACATACTGATACTGTCAGGCGACCAGTTGTACCAGATAGATTTCCAGGAGATGTTGTATAACCATAAAGAAAGCAATGCCGATATCAGCATTGCCACCATCCCGGTAAATGCAAAGGAAGCTTCTGATTTTGGTATACTGAAAACGGAAGATGGCATGATCACCTCGTTTACGGAAAAGCCCAAATCGGGACTCGAAAACTGGGTGAGCGATACCGGTGATGAAATGCGCAGCAAGGGAAAGGTATACCTGGCATCAATGGGCATTTACATTTTCAACCGCCATTTATTGTTTGAATTATTACAAAATGAATATAAAGATGGTACTGATTTCGGTAAAGAGATCATTCCTGAATCCATTCAGAAATATAAAGTAGCTTCTTATCAGTATGAAGGTTACTGGGAAGACATCGGGAATATCCCTGCTTTCTTTCAGGCAAATATTGCACTGACCAAGGACCTTCCGGAATTCAATCTTTTTGACAATACAAAAACCATTTATACCCGTGCACGCATGTTACCACCGGCAAAAATAAGCGGGTCAAGACTTGACCATGCTGTGATTGCCGACGGATGCATTGTGAATGCCGCGCACATTGAAAATTCGGTGATCGGCATCCGTTCGCGCATTGGCCATGAAAGTAACCTGATAAATGCTTATAGCATGGGTAATGACTATTATGAAACACTTGCAGATATTGAACAGGACAGGCAACACGGGCTGCCCCAGTTAGGTGTGGGCAACCGGTGCCAGATCCAAAATGCCATCATTGATAAAAACTGCCGCATTGGCGATGATGTGCGCATCATTGGTAATCCTCAACTCGAGGATGGCGATACGCCATTGTATGCAGTAAGAGAGGGCATCATTGTGATAAAAAAAGGAGCAATCATTCCTAATGGGTTTGTGATTGGAGGGTAGGCAGAAGCGGCGGGCTATGAGCTGTGAGCTTCTCGAAGCTCACAGCTCATAGCCAGAAGCTCAATCTCCCATCACCTTATTTGCACCGTAGTGTTATAAATACACATTATCTTATTAAATTCGGCAATCAATAACTAATGATTGCTTATGGCTGATGTTTTTGAACAGACAAGATCTGCAACCAAACCAAAACTTTCACTGTCACAGATCATCAACATGAGTGTTGGTTTTTTCGGTATCCAGTTTGGCTGGGATCTGCAAAGAGCTAACATGGGGCCCATTTATGATGTACTTGGTGCCAATCCGGATGAAATCCCACTATTATTTTTAGCTGCTCCTCTTACAGGCCTGATCGTTCAACCCATCATTGGTTATATGAGCGACCGTACCTGGCATCCAAAATGGGGCAGGAGAAGACCTTATTTTCTTATAGGCGCAGTTTTAAGTTCAATAGCGCTCGTATTCATGCCGCATAGTCCGGTACTTTGGATGGCTGCAGGCTTATTATGGATTCTTGACACATTTGGAAATGTGGCCATGGAACCCTTCCGCGCATTGGTAGCAGATAAGCTGCCGGACAGTCAGTTGAACAGGGGATTCATCATGCAAAGTCTTTTAATTGGATTGGGAGGAAGTATTGCCTCGGCGCTACCCTGGATTTTAAATAACTGGTTAGGAATGGAGAATACAGCTGCAAAAGGAGTGATTGCAGACAACGTAAAGTTTTCCTTTTACATTGGGGCATTCTTTTTTCTGAGCTCAGTATTGTATACGGTATTTACCACAAAAGAATATCCGCCTGATCCCAATGAAAATTTTAAGAACAGTCCGCGTAAAGCCGGTTTCATAGACGGGATCAAAGAGATCTTTTCCACCATCGGAAACATGCCTCCCAAAATGAGGATCATTGCCCTTGTTCAATTTTTTACCTGGCCCGGCTTGTTCCTTCTATGGTTTTATTATTCTGTTGCTGTAGCCTACAATGTATTTGGCGCTACAACAGATACAGATCCTGCTTTTGGTGACGGAAGAGATTTTGCAGGTCTTACTTTATCCTTTTATAATGTTGTGACTTTCATTTTTGCCTTCATACTTCCTTTTATAGCCGATAAGCTTGGAAGGAAACTTACACATTCCATTTGCCTGTTGATAGGCGCACTTGGTTTTATAAGTGTGGCATGGGTAACTGATAAGAACATGCTTTTCCTATCCATGTCCTGTGTGGGCATTGCATGGGCGAGCATTTTATCAATGCCATATGCCATGCTGGCTAACGTATTGCCTGCACATAAGATCGGGATATACATGGGAATATTTAATTTCTTTATTGTATTGCCGGAGATCATTGCTTCCTTAGGCTTTAGCTGGGTAATGAACCATCTGCTCAATAATGACCGGATGCTTGCTGTTCAGGTGGGAGGTTACCTCATGATCATAGCGGCCCTCATTTGTTATTTTTTCATCAGGGAAAAAAAGAATGAAGGTTATGATGAGGATTCGGCAACTGAAATGGAAATTCTTGAACACAGACCTGTATAAATATGAAAAAAACACTTTCCCTTCTGGTTCTCATTCTCTTTGTAACAAGAATCTTTGCAGATGAATACAAAGTAGATGGCATCTATCCCACCCACTGGTGGGTTGGAATGAAAAATAAGAATCTTCAGCTGATGCTGAGGGGTTCTAATATCCAGGAAAATTCCGTTTCGGTTAGTTATCCTGGAGTAAAACTTCTGAAGATCACAAGGCCACAGAATCGTAATTATATTTTTCTTGATCTTGAAATTGGTTCAACAACCAAACCAGGCATGGTAAAGATCCATTTGAAAAATCCGGATGGTAAAGGAACGCTTGATTTCCCTCTCAGGGCACGTAAACCAGGTAAGGGCATTACCCGGAACAAAGGTGTAACCTCGGAAGATCTGATCTACCTTATTATGCCCGACAGATTCAGTAACGGAGATCCTTCCAATGACCGGATACCGGGATTGAAAGATCAGACCCTGAACCGCGATACCATTTACGACCGGCATGGAGGTGATCTGAAAGGGATTCAGGATAAACTAGATTATCTGCAGGACCTTGGTGTAACTGCCTTGTGGTTGAATCCTGTAATTCTGAACGACATGCCTTACCGCACCGAACATGGCTATGCATTTACTGATCATTATAAGATCGATCAGCGGGTTGGAGGAGAAAAAGCTTACCACAACCTCATTGATGATCTTCATAAAAGAGGAATGAAGATCATTCAGGATGCCGTTTACAACCATACGGGAATTGAACATTTCCTTTTCCGCGATATGCCGGACAGTACCTGGTTTCATAAATGGCCAACATATACACAAACCACTTACAAAGACCAGGTTCTTTTTGATCCATATGCAGCAGCGGCTGATAAAAAATTAATGAGTGATGGATGGTTTGTAACACAAATGCCTGATATAAACCAGAACAATCCATTCTTTGCAAATTTTCTGATTCAACATGCCATCTGGTCAACAGAAGAATTCGGACTCGATGGCTGGAGAATTGACACTTACGCCTACAATGATCTTGAATTCATGAACCGCTGTAATAAAGCACTGCTCGATGAATTTCCCCAACTGCATATGTTTGGCGAAACCTGGGTTCATGGTGTGATCAACCAGGCTTATTTTACTGAAAACAAATTGAATATTCCTTTTAAAAGCAACCTGCCGGCAGTTACGGATTTTCAAACACATTTGTATGGAATTCTGCCAGCACTGAAAGAAAATTTCGGATGGACTGAAGGAGTGAATAAACTTTATTCAACACTGGCCCAGGACATAATTTATCAGGACCCTATGAAAAATGTGAACTTCCTCGACAATCATGATAAGACCAGGTTCTTTTCTGAAATAGGAGAAGACTTTGATGCGTTCAAAATGGGAATGGGATGGTTACTTACCACCAGGGGAATACCACAGATCTATTATGGCACCGAAATTTTAATGAAGGGTGTTTCCAATCCCGATGGCTGGGTGAGGCTCGACTTTCCCGGTGGATGGAAAGAAGACCAGCAAAATAAATTTGAGGCAGGCGGAAGAACCAACCAGGAAAATGAAGCCTACAACTGGACCAGAACACTTGCCGGTTTCAGGAAAAAATCAACGGCAATCAAAACCGGTAAGTTCATGCAGTATGTGCCGATAGAAGGTGTATATACGTATTTCAGATACGACAGTTCCCAAACTGTTATGGTTGTTATGAATACTGATAAAAATGAAAAGATGATCCAGCCCGAAAGGTTTGTTGAAAGAATAAAAGGGTTTACCAGTGCAAGGAATATCGTCAACCATTCAATGCATACGCTTTCATCACCATGGAAGATACCTGGCAAATCCATTTGGGTTCTTGAACTGGGAAAATAAAAATATCAGTTGCTATTTTCAGGTTAATTGCATTTTAAGTTCCCCTGCTTTGATTTATAGTAATTAAAGCAGACCATATCTTTTTCAAAGGTATCTGCCTCATCAATGGCCCAGAACAAACCGATTAAATTATGCCGCTGAACATTTTTCCTGCAAAACTGCTTTGAGTCAAGTCTGATTTTTGTATCTCTATTTAAGATAGTGATTCCTCATGGTTATTGCCGGCCTGGAACCGGCAAACCATTTTCTTTTGCGTATCTGATTTTGTGCAGGAACAATTATATAACAGAAAACTTGTGGATCGTTAACTTTAAAGAACAGAGCATATGAACCAGCCAAAGGCAAATAACATAAAAGACCAGCCCCTGAAAGGCACCGAGCGATACGAGGATAAAAACTTTGTGGACAGTTCGGGACCTGTGTGGAATTATTCTATACTTTATGATGACGACATCATTACTTTTCAAAATGGCACCAATTATTCTTTGTACAGGAAATTCGGATCGAAGCAGGTTACAGTTCTGGAAACGGAAGGTTTTCATTTTACCGTTTGGGCACCCAATGCAACAAAAGTTTCTGTAATTGGAAATTTTAATAACTGGAACAGGGATGCGCATCCATTAACACCCAGGTGGGATAAAAGTGGAATATGGGAGGGCTTTATTCCCGGAATTCCCAAAGGTGCTTTGTATAAATATCATATCACAGGCTTTGATGAAATAGTTACGGAAAAAGGAGATCCTTTTGCCCATTACTGGGAAGTAAAACCCGCCACTTCATCACGCACCTGGGCGTTCAACTATAATTGGAAGGATGGAGAATGGATGAAAAAAAGGATGGACCACAATGCGCTGAATGCTCCATGGAGCGTTTATGAGGTACACCTGGCGAGCTGGATGCGGCCCGACAGGAATAATGAAGACCGTTATAATACTTATTTCCAGATCGCGGAACTTCTGGTGCCCTATGTAAAGGACATGGGCTTCACACATGTGGAACTGATGCCGGTAATGGAACACCCGTTTGATGGTAGCTGGGGTTATCAGTGTACGGGTTTCTTTGCACCCACCTCAAGATTTGGTGAACCGGAAGGATTGATGCACCTGATTGATGCTTTTCATCAGAATGGAATAGGAGTGATACTGGACTGGGTGCCTTCGCATTTTCCTTACGATGCCCACGGCCTGTTTATGTTCGATGGTACCCATACCTACGAATATGCAGATATGAGAAAAGGGTTTCATCCCGACTGGAACAGTTATATTTTCAATTATAAAAGAGGAGAGGTAAAATCATTCCTGATCAGCAGTGCAAGATTCTGGTTTGAATTATTTCATATTGATGGCATCAGGGTAGATGCAGTTTCTTCCATGCTGAAACTTGATTATTCAAGAGAACATGGCCAATGGGAACCAAATGAATTTGGGGGAAATGGAAACATTGAAGCCATTGCTTTTATCAGGGACCTGAATGAAACCATATTCAGGGATTTTCCGGATGTGCAAACAATTGCCGAAGAGGCTACCGACTGGCCAATGGTATCAAGGCCCACATTTGGCGGAGGCCTGGGTTTTGGAATGAAATGGATGATGGGATGGATGCATGATACCCTCGATTATTTTAAAATTGATCCTCTTTACAGGCCCCATCACCAGAATAAGTTTTCATTCAGCATGATGTATTTCTTTGATGAAAATTTTATGTTGCCCCTGAGCCATGATGAAGTAGTGCATGGTAAATCGCCTATGCTCTATAAAATGCCTGGTGATGAATGGCAGAAATTTGCAAATCTCCGAACACTGTACAGTTATATGTGGACGCATCCCGGAGCCAGACTATTGTTCATGGGTAATGAATTCGGGCAAACTTCAGAATGGAATCACAAAACGGAACTTGACTGGTATTTATTGAAATTTGATCTGCACAGGAAACTGCAGAATTGTATCAGGGATCTCAACCAGCTCCTGAGAACTGAAGAAGCACTTTACAGTAACCAGTTTCATATTTCCGGTTTTGAATGGATTGACCTCAACCACCGGTATGAATCCGTTATAGTTTATGCAAGAAATGGAAAAAACGATGACTTACTGGTAATTTTAAACCTCACGCCGGAACCGCGATGGGACTGGCAGATTGAGGTAAAGAACAGAACATATAAAGCGGAGATCTTTAACAGTGACCTGCAGAAGTATGGTGGAACCGGGGATGTTACCAATCCTGATATCAGGCAGGAACTCATTGAGCAGGATCAAGCTGCTGAAGTGAACGGGAAAAGTTACCGGTTGACCGTGAATCTTCCCCCATTGGCAGCGATCATTTTAAAATAAACCCCTGGCAGGAAGATTTTAGCAATTTGCTTGCTATTGGCATTTGAATAAGCCAAATTATATTTCTATTTTCGGTTACCGAAAAATACCAGATATCCTATGCGTAAAATTGTAATTACTGCTGCAATATCAGCATTTTCCACTGTCTTATTTGCCCAGGCCGACAGCGCTTCTCTTTATTTACAAAAAGGAATAGAGGAAAAACAAAAAGGCCGTCATCTTGTTTCACTTCAGCATTTTGAAAAAGCCAACAAGTATAAAAAAGATGATAAGGAGATCGTTTCCGAACTCGCAGCTTCCTATTTAAATATGCGCAGGTATCAGCAGGCCAAGGCATCCTTTCAACAACTGGAAACCCTTGGTGTAAAAACAGATAGTACTTACCGCCAGCTAATGCTTTTATCCTTCAATATGCGCCAGTGGGATGATGCCATCAAATATGCCAGTGCACTGAAGCATGTAAAAAAAGATGAACAGACCGCCTATTATCTTGGAAAATCTTTTTATGAAAAAGAGAATCTGGGAGATGCCATAACTTATTTGAATATCGCTGCAAAAGAAAACCCTGCCAATGCAGAAATCCCATATACGGTGGCGAGGGCCTATGCGGATATGATGAATTTTAAAATGGCGATCCCTTATTTCCACAAAGCCATTGAACTGAATCCAACCCAAAGCAGGTGGATCTATGAAATGGCGCTGATCTATTATGCTATCCCTGATGAGCAGAATTCATTAAAATACATGCTTGAGGCAGGAGAGAAGGGTTACAGGAAGGATAATGAATACCTGCAAAATCTTGCAACCGCATATGTAGAGGCCGGGAAACCTGAAGAAGGTATTGGCATGCTTAAAGAAATCCTTAAGAACCGTCCAAGTGATATGAACTTACTTAACATGCTTGCCGAATCTTACTATGACATCAAAAAATATGATGATGCTATCAGTTATTTTGACAAAATACTTGAGATAGATAAGAACAACGCAGAAGCATTATACATGATAGGCATGAGTTTTCAGAAAAAAGGAGACAAAGCCAAAGGCCAGGCGCTTTGCGACAAAGCAATTGAAATGGATCCGGGCTTAAAGAGTTTGAAACAGGAGAAGCAAATGGGATTTTAACTCCATTGCCCCAAGCGGAGACCTGGATCATAAATACCTTCACAAAAAAATCTGCTGATAATAGCAGATTTTTTTATTGCAAACAGAAGCAGAAAAGAGATGCCCGCTTCAGGGCAAGGAAATTCTACATCCGCTCCGGTACCCTGATGCCCAACAACCTCATTGCATCTTTAATGGTATTGGCAGTGAGCTGGCATAATTTCAACCGTAATTGTTTTTTCTCTTCCGTTTCAGCATTCAGTACGGAATGCTCTGTGTAAAATGCATTATACGTTTTAGCAACATTGAATACATAAATGGCAATAACAGACGGATTGTATTCAAGTGCTGCCTGCCTAACCATGGTTCCATACTGTTCCAGTAACAACAGCAATTCTTTTTCCAGCTTTTCCAGGGAGCCCGTTGCTCCTGGTGTGTTTTCCACCGGTGGCGCTTTCCTCAATATAGACCGTATCCTGGCATGCGTGTATTGAACAAAGGGACCGGTGAAGCCATGGAAATCTATAGATTCCTCGGGGTTAAAGATCATGCGCTTTTTTGGATCAACACGAAGCAGGTAAAATTTCAAAGCACCTAATCCCAGTATATCATAAAGATCCCTCAGTTCTTCTTCATTAAAGTCTTTAACCTTGCCCAGTTCCTGTGTATGCCTCGCTGAAATGTTCACCATTTCATTTACCATGTCATCTGCATCCACAACTGTACCCTCCCGGCTTTTCATCCTTCCTCCGGGTAATTCAACCATACCATAACTTAAATGAAAAATACCGTCTGCATAAGGCTTACCCAGTTTTTTTAAAATGAACTGAAGCACCTTCATGTGATAATTTTGTTCATCGGCTATCACGTAAATACTCTGGTCATAATTAAAATCCTTGTATTTCTCATCTGCCAGCCCAAGGTCCTGCGTAATGTAAACAGAGGTGCCGTCTTTCCTCAATAATAATTTTTCATCAAGACCTTCACTGGTAAGATCAACCCATACGCTGCCATCATCTTTTTTATAGAACACCCCATTGGATAATCCCTGTTCAACAAACTGCTTACCCAAAATGTAAGTGCCGCTCTCATAATAAACCTTGTCGAAGTCCGTACCTATGCGCTCATAGGTTTCATCAAAACCTTTGTACACCCATCCATTCATTTTATTCCACAATTCAATTACTTCCGGCTTACCATTTTCCCAGTCAACAAGCATTTGCTGCGCCTTAAGCATAATGGCTGTGTTGGCCCTGATCAATTCCCTGAAATCATCCTGCATTTTTTTCAGCTTCTCTTTATCTTTCTCACTGTCGCCCGGCACTGCATTGATCAACTCCTTTAATTCAACCAGCTTCTGTTTATGTTTTTTATCAATGGAACTGAGATCACCATCCAGCACTTTTGTGGTCAGGGCGGAAGCTTCTTCTTTTAACTGGTTTTCAAACCTTACATAATAATCACCAACAAGGTGATCACCTTTAATACCGGTGGTTTCGGGTGTGGCACCATCAGCAAAAAGTTGCCAGGCTATCATGCTTTTGCAGATATGTATCCCCCTGTCGTTTACTATACAGGTCTTCATTGTTTCATTCCCATTGGCCTTTATGATCTCTGCCACACTCCATCCCAGAAATATATTCCTAAGATGACCAAGGTGCAGGGGCTTGTTGGTATTGGGAGAAGCATATTCAACTATCACCTTGCGGTTTGATGGCTTAATAACGGCAGGAGAGGCCAGATTGTATTGGGCGGTAAGAAAAGAAGTTAAATAATGATCAGCCACATTCAGATTCAGAAAGCCTTTGATCACATTGTATCCTGTAAATAATTCTTTATTATGGTGAACCATATATTCCCCAAGGGCCTGGCCCAATGCATCAGGCGATTGCTTCAATTGCTTTACCAGGCCAAACAGCACTACAGTATAGGCGCCCTCGAACTCTGGTTTAGTTTGATTTACCTGGATATCATCAGGTGTGATGATCATTTTATGAATGGTTTCAATGGCCTGCGCAGCTGCTTCTTTAATTTTCTGGACTAAACTCATGCTCAAAACGGTTAAGGCCGCAATTTACTTAGCCGGATTGAGAAATCTGGAATTTCAGGCTGGCAGGAGGAAACACCATGCTGAAAATAAAAACTATAAAACCCTGATTCATTTCATCAGTTGAAAATCGTTCTACATTAAATATTCCGCTGCCTGGATTTTCCTGCTTTCACAAGCCATTAACCTCATTTACCGGATTTAGACCGCAATCAATGGATTTTGCTATTAATTTAGCATCCTTCATGCGCAGGATACATCATAAGCTCAGGAAAAGCATATTTGCGGTACTGGATATTTTTTATCCGCTGTTCAGACGGTTCATGCCGTTACAAACCTATCACTATGCTGCCTGTGGAGGATCCAATACAGCATTAGGTCTGTTGCTCTATTTCGTTTCTTATAATTATATACTGGAAAAACAGGTGCTTGATCTTGGTTTTATAGCCTTTGAACCACACATCGCTGCATTATTTATTTCTTTTATCATCACTTTTCCCATTGGATTTTATCTCAGCATGTTTGTAATATTCCAGGGATCCTATTTAAAAAGAAGGGTACAGTTCTTCAGGTATTTTCTGGTGATCATAGGATGTATGGTGATCAATTATATTTGCCTGAAAATTTTTGTTGAGCATTTTGGATGGTTCCCTACACCCTCACAAATGGTAACCACGGGCATTGTTATCCTGTTCAATTATTTTTCACAACGGCATTTTTCTTTCCGTTCATTAAAACAGGTCAAAAAAAGAAAAACCATTTCCGCTTAAAATTTCAGATTGATCTCAGAAACCTGTACGCTTAATTTGCCGGTACAATTACTCCTTATCAGCAGATGTTGTGGTAAGGCATAGACACCGGTAAGTGTTAATTGCTCTACTTTTCCCGAGCCGCTTATTCCTTTTGTCCATTCCCGGTTTATCCACTGGTTCATAGCAACTGCAGCAGTATCATAATATTGGGAAAGGTCGAACGAAGTATATTTTTTCATTTCCGTAATGATCCGTTTATTGAATAGCCATTTAGCGGTCTTCAACAACAGATTCCTGGTTCTGAGGTCATAATCAAGGTCCTGCACTTCAATACTTCCTTTTGCAGTATCATAAACCGGTTTACCATTCAGATAGATCTTTCCTTCGAATGAACCGGTGAAATCAATACCTATCAAAAGATTGCCTGAGCTATCACCCGAAACCGTTGTATTGTTTACGATAATATGTTTTTTGAAGATCCCTTCTGTTACATCAAATCTTTTTCCTGCCAGATAGCCGTTCAGTACTTTGCTTAGAGAATCGTATTGCAGGGCTGCTTCAAGAAAGATATTGAATCCGCCTGCATTTTCGGATGAAGAAAGGTCAGGTACAGGAGTAGTGATTGTTGCAGTTTTCTCAAAGCTTACAACCGGTGTGGCAGAAATACCAAAATTGATGTTTAGCAGGTCATTATTTGCATTGATATTTTGCATGCGCAATTTTTTAGGGTGAAGACTAAAATAACCTACACCCGGAATGGTATATACATCGCTCAGCATATTCCATGCATATTGCATCCATGGCCTGAGGTTTACAAACCTGTAATTATCTTCCAGTATCTTTTTGGAAGCATCCAGTTCTTCTGTCAGTCCCTTCATCACTTCTTTCGTAATGTCCTCACCCCAGAAGCATACCGAACATTTATCAAGCGGCACCGGCTCTCTGCGAACGATAGTTGAATTCAGTATGTAATTTGAATACAGTTTGAATGTACTTGAAAAACCAACATCAACTTTTCTTTCACCTTCATCGAAGCCGCATTTGCAGGCAGGCGTCCAAGGTGACAGCACCACACCGCCAACACAACTCCGGGTGGAACCGGTGATCTGGTAATAACCGGTAAAGCCCAGGTGCATGGTTGTTCCATTCATGCTGATGCGAAGGGGTGAGCGGCGGAAATGATATTTATACCGGGTAGCGCAATCAGAATTTACCCATCCTTCAGGATAATTGGGCGAAGTAAAAACCGTATCCACATTTTTTTCTGCCAGCGCAAAAATGGGTTTGAGATTTACCTGAATGGGAATGTCAATGGTAGATTCGGGAAGGGAATCGATACGAATGCCGGATGAGGTTGTATCCTGTGAGAAACTAACAATAGAAAGCAAAGTGAAGATGAGTAGAATTGCGGGCTTCATAGTTCAGCTTTCAAATATAATATTAAGCCCTTAGCAATTGCTTTTTAGCCATAGTCTTTATGGGATATACCAGCTTTCTTAACTTTTTTAATAGCTAAAATGGCAAATGCAATCAGCCATTGGCCAGCCTGAATTCCCGCGGATTCTTAAAACCTTTTTCCAGCATTTCCATGCCTGCAAGAACCCGCTTCTCCCTTGTTTCACTTCTTTTAGCGGTAATGACCCATTCCAGGTATTCTCTTTTATTGGAGAAAGCAAGTGAATTGAAAAATGTCTCCGCTTTTTTATTCTTTTTGAATGCAGCATTCAGGTCATCGGGAAGTATAATGGTTTTGGTACCTGAATCTGCATATTGGAATATGGGCCTTTCCTTTGGCTTTGATTCCTTTTTTCTATCCCGAACAGTTTTCTCACGTATGCCAAATGCCGACCAGGTATCATCAAATGAAATCAGATTGATCCATTGTTTGTCCTGTTTCATTAATGCTTCCCATCCCGTATCTCTTGTGAGGTCGGTTTGTATACCGGAACTGCCTTTGGGAAAATAGATCCAGCAAATAACATCCCTGCTGATCATGGACATCACCTTTTTCAGTTCCTTGTCCATTTCGGCTTTATTTTTCACAAACCAGTGCACCTGGTCAAAATGCGCTCCGGAAGCTTTCACCTTCACCCCCGGGGGAAGTGGACCCATGCTTTTTTTGAAATCAGCAGGAGCATTGATCACCAGTAAACAATTTCCTTCCCTGATCTTTAATTTGTTTGCAGTTGAAAAAGCCATAAAAATTTTTATTCCTAATAATGGAT
>CAMPIQ010000068.1 GCA_946886475.1 uncultured Chitinophagales bacterium
TAATGGTATTTTTTTTCTAAGGTTTTCTACCTATCATTGTACTGGTTTTTCATAGGATATTGGATTTTAAAAACGGGGCTGAATTTTCATTCTGGCCCCTTTGTTTTTTTAGTCAGGAATCTACTGTCAAAAGTCAAGAATCAAAAGCATGCGCTGACGAAAAAGAAGTGTCAAAATTCCAAAGTCGATGTCAGCAGTATCGATCATCATTCTGAGGAATGTTCTTACAACATCAATTCAATTTTACATCTTCATTGATCATAAATAAATGAAATGAATTCTTTGCATTTAAAACTGATAATTCAATTGATTCATTACGTTCAACCCGCACATCATATTAAACTGTAGGGCATGCTTTGAACAACTTCCAACTTTGAACTATGAACTATTGATTCCCGACTCCAGACTCATAACTCCCTCTACCCCCCGCTATTTTCCTCAAAAAATTTCCTGATCAGCCTTGCCTTTGACATACCTACCCATTTGGCGAGTTCTTCTTCCGGTTGTTGTTTGATGTTGCTTACAGACCGGTAGGTTTTTAAAAGAAGGTTTGCACTATTGGTGCCAATGCCTTTAATATCTTCAAGTGCATTCCTGAATGTTCCTTTGCTTCTTTTACCTCTGTGGAAATTCAAACCAAAGCGATGAACTTCATCTCTTATCCTCCGGATCATTTTATGACTTTCACTATCATACGGTAATTTGAGCGATTGCTGGTCACCCACAAAAAAGAGTTCTTCCTCATTTTTTGCTAACCCCACCAGTGTCATTTTACCCTTCAGGCCAAGCTCCTCTATGGCCTCATTGGCGGCGCTTAACTGACCTTTACCGCCATCAATGATCACCAGCTGGGGAAGGGGCTCCCCCTCCTCTTTGAGTCTTTTATACCGTCTGAAAACGGCTTCTTTCATAGATGCAAAATCATTGATGCCTTCCACCGTTTTAACATTGAAGTGCCGGTAATCTTTTTTACTGGGTTCGCCGTTCTTAAAACAAACCATGGCAGAAACGGGATAGCTGCCCTGAAAATTGGAGTTGTCAAAACATTCAATATGAACCGGCACAGCTGTTAACTGGAGGTCGGTTTTTATTTGTAGCAAAACATTGTATCTGTCTGCATTTTTTACTCCAAGCTGCAATCTTTCCTTTGACCTCAGGTTATCTATAAAATGTTGTACGTTCTTTTCTGAAAGTTCCAGCAGTTTTTTTCTGTCTCCGCCTTTCGGAATGCACAGGGTTACACCCGGCTCTTCATAAATGATTTCAAATGGTAAAACAATCTCCCTCGCCTCACTGTTAAAAGTGGTTCTTAACTGGCCTATGGTAAAAGCAAGTGTTTCTTCTGGCGTTTCATCAAGATGAGTAATCACCTTGAGCGTTTTGGTTTGTATGATGGTTCCATTTTGAACCATCAGATAATTAACAAAGGCCACCTCATTTTCCTTCTGCATATAAAATACATCCACATTTCCCAGGTGTGTATTTACAACAATTGACCTTGACTGATAATTTTCGAGATAGCTGATTTTCTTCAGGATCAGTTCAGCCTTTTCAAATTGGAGGCTGGAGGCACAGGCCTTCATTTCATTTTTGAAATGATGTATCACCGGATTAAGGTTTCCTCTAAGCAGGTTCTTTACCTGGCTGATATTGGCGTTATAATCTTGTTCGGACTGGTGTGCTTCACAGGGGCCCATGCAATTACCAAGATGGTATTCAAGACAAACCCTGAATTTTCCTTTCTCAATGTTCTTTGGATTTAGATTTAGCGTACAGGTTCGCAGCGGGATGGTTTGTTTAATGAAATTCAACAATTCCCTTACCTTATTTACAGATGTATAAGGTCCGAAATACTGTGAACCATCATCCAGTTTTTGCCTTGTTAAATATACACGTGGAAAGTGTTCATTTTTAATTACAATATAAGGGTAGGTTTTGTCATCCTTAAGATTGATATTAAAAACCGGCTGGTATTGTTTGATCAGTGAGTTCTCAAGTAAAAATGCATCCTGTTCAGAATTTACGATTGTGTATTCAATTTTACTGATCCGTTTTACCAGTTCATGTGTTTTATAACTGCCCAGGGTTTTATTAAAATAAGAACTTACCCTCTTCCGTATATTCTTTGCCTTGCCCACATAAAGCAGGCTGGCCGAATCATCGTAGTATTTATAAATACCAGGTTGGGCGGGAAGGGTGGAGGCGATATTTTGAAACTCAACACTTGTCATTTATTTGTTAGTCCCCTTAGTTATCCCATTGAGATGCGTTCCATTCAATCCTGAGATCGTGAACCTGTTCCGGTAAATCTTTATGTTGGCTGATGGTGCGGATCTGGAAATACCGGTCTATTTCCCATAACATTTTCTTTTCAGTCATGGAATCTTCATCTGATTTGATCTTTTCCAGATAAATGGTTTTTACTTCATCTTCACCATTGCCAAATGAAGGCAATACGGTTACGTCCTGTTTTACCACTTCAATATCTTTTTTGTCATAAGCTGTATAGCTCATGATCACCCTGTCCATGATAGAATCAAAACTTGACATTTCAGAATAATCACTACCCAGTTGCGGATTGGTAATATCAGGTATCTCAAGAAATTCACTTGCAAACCGTGTAGCCTCATCACGCGTAATATCAGTGGTGTCGGATACGCCGTTTTTGGTTTCTATTTTAATGAACCGGTAAAGAGAACTGTCCAGTTCACTTACCTGGCTTTGTAAAAAAGAACGTACGGGAAAATAACCTGAAGTGTCTTTTATTTCTTTTTTCCTGTTGTTGCATGCAAGGATCAAAATAAAAACGATCAGGTAACAGGTCCATTTATTCATGTGGTAAAATTACATTTCCCTGTAAAACGAAACCCTGCAAATATTGTTGCAGGGTTTTGATAAGCAAGTAGTTCGTGTTATTGTTTATTAAGGCCAATACCCACTTTGAGGCCAAAGTCAAACAGGTTTTCTTTGACAGGATATTTTTTTACGAAGCTTGAAAGCAACTGGTACCGCACCTGCGGCCCTACCTGCCAATTGAGCTTGCCGGTAGAATAAGACACAAATGTTTCGAGGCTCGTATTTACATTCCACCTGCGGATTAGCCAGGGAACTTCAGCGTAATTCTTATAATCTGTTGAGATCAGGTAAGCCCTGTCACCCAAAACATAGGTGGGCTGCACCGTGGAGGCAATACCAAATTCAATTTTATCATCTCCCTTGATCTTAAATTCCACACCAATGGGAGCTGAAACCTGGAAGTAAAAATTTTCCAGCCAGTTAGATTTACCATTAGGTGTATTGCTGTAGTTTGTAACCCTGTTCACTGAATCCATTCCATTCCTGTTGTTGAGTCTTATAGTAGCCAGCTGGGTGGATGAATTGAAAACTTTAATATCATACCTGTTTACATTAAATTGTAAACCTGCCTTTAGTCTCACATCTTTTGTAACCGAATATTTACCTGTTAGTCCAAGCTCGAATCCAAAATCTGGTTTATGCGTTACGAAATTATTTATGTCGTACAGGTTTTGCTGGTTAGAAGGAATGTTTGAAGGAGATACTGTTTTCAGATAAGCTTTATTCTCACTGAGTTTACGATAACTAACTGTTGGGGTAAAATAGATCTGCATATCAATTTTTTTCCTCTTTGCAGGAACAAAGGTGTTTACAACACTTTCAATTGACATGGGATCTAAAGCATGCTGTTGTGAAGCGGGAATCCTGTTTTCTTCCTGAACAATAACCGGATAAGTATCATCAATAATGGCAGATGCATAGTCATTTATTTGTTCTGATCCGGTTGTATTATTGGCATCTTCAGGTACAGTATTGTTTTGTTCTTCCGTATTATCAGATCCTTCAATATTGTTTGGTAAAACAGACCCGGAAATATCACCGCTGCCTTCAACATCTGATTTATGTGAACGGACAGTAGCCATCAATAATGGAGCGAATTCAAGTTGTGATTCTGATTTTGAATTGGCAGCAGGCATACCGGCAGTTTTATTTTCCGGAAGAAGGCCACTGCCTGTAACACTATTCTTTTCCGCCTTATTTTCCAGTGTATTTGCCGGATTAGCATTGGTGGCAACAGAAGTAGTATCAGCCGGAATATCGTTGATCACATAATATCCTGTAACCGTGGTTACCAGTAAACCTATTATCATGAACAATCCCCAGTTTCTTCTTCTCCTTTGTTGAAAGTGTTTAGAAATGCTTTTCCAGACCTTGTCGGATGGAAGCATTCGCAGGCCATCAGCGTTTTGCCTGAGGAACTGCTCCATGTTTTCATTTGTAAAATTTTTCTCCATAACACAGTTGATTTACGGATTAGGGTTATCTGCCTGAAGCAGCCATCAACACCTTTTCTTTTGGTTTATACAAAATATTTTTCCTTGTAAGAATATCTTCCAGCATGGCCTTTGCCCGGGTATACTGGCTTCGGCTTGTGCTTTCTTCAATATCAAGCATGTTCGAAATTTCCCGGTGAGAATATCCTTCAATTGCATAAAGGTTCAGAACGGTTCTGTAACCTAATGGCAACAGGCGGATACACTCAACTATTTCTTTTGCCTGGATAATGGATGGAATATTTTCTTCACGGACCTGAATACTGCTGGCATGAATGAGATCTACGCTTTCATTGAACCGTTTATTCTTTTTCAGATGATTGATGCAGGTATGAACAATGATTCTCCTGATCCAGCCTTCCAGTGCCCCACGATTCTCAAACGTGTGGATCTGGTAAAAGATCTTTATGAATCCTTCCTGCAACATATCCTCTGCATCTTCACGGTTATGAGCATAGCGGTAGCAAACCACCAGCATTTTGGCACTATACTTTTGATATAATGCTTTTTGTGCTGCCTGATTGTTTTTTATACAACCTTGCAAAATGGCTTCCTCTGTCATAATCTCACTTTGGTTGCCCTGAATTTAAGACAATTTTCCCATGTAAAAGCTGCATGAATTGTCGGATTATGGTAAAAACCCGCATAGCCCTGGCCATAAACAGGAGGCAGATGGTTGCGGAGTATGGGTGTACAAGGAACATAAGGAAGGTTGAACAAATGAAAATGAGCCGGATTTTACGAATGATAAAGTTCGCTGTATTAACCAGGCAAACAGGATAATATTCACCTGCAACCAGTATTACCTTTTTACCTGACCCCTGCTGAACAGGCGATCTAATTCGGAAATTATCGTCCTTCTTTCATTGCATCTGCAGGTCGGTTTATCTGTTCTTTTCTTTTAAAATGCCTGATCCGCTTCGGTCCATACCAGAGCCAGATCCCGGAAAGTATCAGCATAAATAAACTTACTCCCATGATCACGGTATATCCCACTTTCACCTGTTCATCGCTGCTGCCAATTAGGTCATCAATAATGGAACCGTCGTGCAGGTCTTCAATAAAATCGCTTGATCTTTTTTCTATCGATAATAATTTTCCGGAGGCGCAATCCAGTTGCAAACCCCAGTAATGATCTACATATACAAATTTTGCAATTCCTTTTTGAGGCCTGATGTCAATCCGGTCAAGTTCTGTATCAAGAGCGGAGGAAACGGAATCATGCAAATATTGTTTTGCCATTTTTGTAAGCGAATCGGCCGACAACCATTTTGAAGCATCAGCTGTTAGGCCTTTTTGTGTAGGTGCCAGTAAACCTGATTGCTTTTTTATGCCTAACAAAGTTCCTGTTATGGAAATAAGTAAAAAGAAAATAAATAAAGCAACGGCCACTTTCCTGTGTAGCCATCGGAAATATCTTACAACTTTTGCCTGTTGTTTAGTGGAACTCATATCAGGTATTGAATAACGTTAAAATGATGCTCTCAATGAAAAAATCAGATTTGATCCCGGTGCTACTATACCAGAGGAATAAGGGCGATACATCCGGTTGGTGATGTTTTCCCAGCCTGCACTAAGTAAAATATGCCTGCTTGCCTGGTAGGACGATTTGAAATTCAGCGTATACCAGCCGGGTGAATAAGGCAATCCGGATCTGTCCCTGGCATAAATATCTTTTTTTGCCTGCTCGGATGGCGCCAGCTCATCATTGCTTATTTCACTGTTGTAAAATGAAAATAATTCCAGGTGAATATTCTTTTTTCTGAAATGCAGATGTGTGCTTCCATAAAATGGAGGAGCATGCCTGAGTGGAACCTGTTCGTTCTTTTCATCATCAGTTTCCTTTCCGGTAATCCAGTTAACATTCGTTTGTATGTAAACATTATTTGTAAAATAAAACGTTGCGCCTGCCTGCAAACCATATACTTCAGCTTCGGCAACATTCTGCAAGGATTCAACCCTGCTCATCATCCCGCCAAAATTTATTGAATCCTGGTTATTAAATGTGGCTGGTCTTCTTACAATGGCATCTTTGAGTATGGTATAGAACCCGGTTACTTCAACATCCAGTTTGTTTTTTATAGATTTTACAACTCCGGTTTCAAAATTCCATGCATATTCAGGCTGCAGGCCCGGATTAGGAACCGTGATATTCCCTGGGGTACTTTCAAACAATTTTCCCATATCATCAATATTGGGCATTCTGTAACCCGACGACACTGTTGCATTCAACTGCCAGCCGAAGGATGGTTTAAATACCAATCCCAGGTTGCCTGTTGGTGCACCATGTTTCAGGCTCGCTGATTCGTATGGAAAGGAAAGAAAGTTATGATCAAAAGTTGCATGAAGCGTATTATAGGAATAACGCAAACCCGAAATAAAAGTGAATTTGGAATCAAGATTTATTTTATAACTGGCATATATACCCGAAGACGAAAGGCTGCTTCCATCCGGATAGCGACTTGCAAAAGGCATTTGATGGCCATTTAGAATATCAGATGTTGTACCCGTAGAACCAACTTTATTATAGATGAATTCAAATCCATAGAATAATTCACCCCGGCCTAATAATTTTGTTGCATCCAGATTAATGCCCGCCACATCTACTTCTTCCGCCTGGGTGGTTCTTGTATTGCTTCCTCTAGCCCGGTCGTTCCTGCTTTCTTTATAATCCTGATAAGCTGCCATGAACTTTATTTTATTCCATAGTAAAGTTTTAGAATTGAACACGGCCCGGGCCTGGTGAACTTTCCATAACATAGGACCATAATACCATTCAGCAAATCTTAGCCTGCCATTACGATATTGTATCAGCCTGTCATATCTGGGTGCATTTCCCGTATTTGAATAAGTAAAACTGTATTGCAGGTCCAATTTTTCGTTCGGCCTGTATCTTAACTTTCCAAGAAAGTTCGTTTGTTCATAACCGGTATATCGTTGTATCCCTGGATCCTTATTAATTACAACGCTATCTATATTGTTGATCCTTTCTACATATTCCGTGCGCAGGTAGCCATCCTTAACTCCATGCCTGCCCATTTTCAGATCATCAAAATCACTGTAGGTAAAAGAAGCCAGAACTGACCATTTTCCTGACGCTGCATTCATGTCGGCATGAAATGTTTTTTCATTGTTTGCAGTGGAATAGCGCGTAAGGGCGCTTCCATTCAATAGCATTTTATTTCCATTTGTAAACCTTGCTTCCAGTGTTCTGAAATCCATTACACCACCAATGGCATCACTTCCATAGATCAGCGATCCCGGGCCAAATATCACTTCTCCCGATTCTATTGATAAGGCATCAACACTGATCACATTCTGGAGATTACCACTTCTGTAAATGGCGTTATTCATTCTTACGCCATCAACCATAATGAGTACGCGATTAGTGGCAAAACCTCTGATCATTGGGCTACCTCCCCCTAACTGGCTCTTTTGAACAAACACCGTCCCGGTTTGTGATAAAAGATCAGCCGAGGTTTGCGGGTTATTATGCCAGACCTCCGTTTTATTGAACCTGGTGATCTTATTTGGCACCTCATTCAAAGGCTGTTCCCATTTGTTTACACCAATGGTGATGTTTTTTAGAACCCTGCCCTGTAAACTATCCTGGGTATACGATATAGCGGCAAAGCCCAGCATAAAGCCGAGCATGATTGCTTTCTTCATTTTAGAATATTTGTAGATGAAACAATTAAATGTATGGTCAGCTACAAACGGGGAGGGGGACTGATGATCCTGTTGAAAAGGAATTTATACCTGTTCTCAAACAGTGACCAGTTACCCGATAGGATGCTGGTACAGGAAAATTGAACAGTGAGGATAACTATAGCGGCAAAGCTTTGGCCAATCAATAATAACCTGATGATGGAGTTCCAGAAAACCTGTTGTTTCCCGAGTAATTCCATGACTGCAGTTTCATCTTCATCAAAAACACCTGTAAAGGTATATTTTCCATCCTGCAGGCTCCAGGAAACAAGATCAAAATATTTACCATCAATTGTGACTTCCCTTCCTTTTTCTTTCCATTCTACTTTATGTTCAGCTACAACCAGAGTTTCAATTGATCTTTCTTCCATTCGTTCGTCAGCCGTATGTGATAAGTAAAACTGCAATCCCTGAAGAAGCATAATAAAAACCAGAGGCAGTAAAAGCAGGCCGCCAAAAAAAAATGAAGCGATATGTTTACGGTTTTTCTTCAAGTAAAAGGTTCGGCAGCAAAATAACAAAATCTGTTAAAAAATCATAATATCCCCAGTCATCTCTTCCGGTATGGGAAGGCCCATCATAGTGAGGATAGTGGGCGCGATATCACCCAGCTTCCCCGGATTGAGCTTTCCGTTCCAGCTTTGGTCAATTATAAACAGGGGAACAGGGTTCAGTGAATGGGCTGTATTGGGCGATCCATCATTGTTAAGCATATAATCTGCATTTCCATGATCGGCGGTAAGAAAAATAGTATAACCATGTTGTAATGCAACATTTACTACTCTCTCCACGCATTTGTCAACTGTTTCAACTGCTTTTATCACGGCATCCCATACGCCTGTATGTCCCACCATATCTGCATTGGCAAAATTGAGACAAACAAATGCTGCGTTTTCTTTTTCAATTTCAGAAACAATGGCATTCGTGACCTCAATAGCGCTCATTTCAGGTTGAAAATCGTAGGTTGGAACTTTGGGTGAGGGCACCATGATCCGTTGTTCCCCTTCAAATGGCTTTTCCCTTCCGCCGTTAAAAAAGAATGTAACATGGGGATATTTTTCTGTTTCGGCGATCCTGATTTGATTGATGGAATTATTTTCGAGCACCTGTCCTAAAGTATTTTCCAGGTTATCCGTTTCAAAAATCACATGTATGTCTTTGTATGTTGCATCATATTCGGTCATGGTAGTATAATGCAGATTCAAAGGTTTCATTTCCTGTTGCGGGAATTCCATCTGGGTGAGCGCTTTTGTAATTTCCCGGCACCTGTCTGTCCGGAAATTGAAACAAAGTGCTGCATCACCATCCTTAATTAAAGCCACCGGTATCCCGTTCTCTGTAATAACAGTTGGTTTGATAAATTCATCCGTAATATTCTCTTCATAGGACGAAAGAATGGCTTCAGAAGCTGAACCAGCAAATGATCCTGATGCATTGACCATACAATCATAGGCAAGTTTTATTCTTTCCCACCTGTTGTCGCGGTCCATTGCATAATATCTCCCGTTTACTGAAGCAATTTTACCTGTGGTGATGTGGATATGTTTTTCTAATTCCTGTATAAAGGCGAATCCGCTTTTGGGATCGCAATCCCTTCCATCTGTAAAAGCGTGTATAAAAACATTTTTCAGGTTATGCCGTGCACATATATCAAGTATCGCTTTCAGGTGATCAATATGCGAGTGGACGCCTCCATTGCTGACCAGTCCTAGCAGGTGCAAGGCTTTGTTATTGTCTTTTGCATAATTGATCGCATCCAGCAATTTAGTGTTTGTAGCAAGTTCGCCTTCACGGATAGCTACATTGATTCTTTGTAATTCCTGGTAAACAATCCGGCCTGCACCTAAATTCAGATGTCCTACTTCAGAATTTCCCATCTGCCCATCCGGTAAGCCTACTGCTTCCCCGCATGTTGTTAAGGTAGTGTTAGGGTAACGTTTATATAATGAATTTACAAATGGTACATCAGCATTTTGTATGGCATCAGATGATCTGATCTTTCCCAGGCCCCATCCATCCATTATAATCAGTATAACTTTTCTTTTAAGCATAATTTGTCATAGAAATGCTGCAAAGCTATAAAAAGGTGAAGGTTTTGTTTAATTTAGTATTGACAGATGCATGCTTATTGTACTATGGCACATTTTTCGATCCTTGGGGGAAACAGTATTATGAACAAGCTTTTACTTTTTTCATCTTTAGTTATGATGTTCCTGGCCACAGCATTCAAACCGGTTAGCGGGCTGGATGAAGTGATCAGTGCTTTGCGTTCAGGTAATGCACAGGAACTGGCAAAATACATTGATGATAATGTGGAGATTGCTCTGCCCAGCAAATCGGACAGCTACAGCAGGTCGCAGGCCGTAATGGTACTAAAGGATTTTTTTGCCAACAACAGCGTTGTGGGTTTTGATAAACAATTTACTGGTGAGAATGGTGGAAGCCAGTTTTGTGTCGGAACATTAAAGACCAAAAGCGGGAACTACCGTACAACGGTATTTATGAAAACCAAAGCCGGCAGGCAGGTGGTAAAAGAGATCCGGTTTCAGTCAAATTAATAATTGGAAATTAAATAATCATTGTCCCGCCTTAAAGCAAGGCGGGACTTTTATTTTTGCAGAATGACTGATTTTGATACACGGTTATATAAACTGGTTGACCAGGCCTTACTGGAGGACGTAGGCAATGGTGACCATTCTACTTTATGTTGTATTCCTGCAGATGTAAAGGGAAAGGCTGTTTTAAAAATAAAACAGGACGGAGTGCTTGCGGGAATGGAAGTAGCGGAAAAGATCTTCAGATATAAAAAACATGATTGTGTTTTTTCGAAATTCAAGGAAGACGGGGAACTGATGAAGTATGGTGAGGTTGCCTTTGAAGTGGAAACATATGTACACACTATTCTGCAGCTTGAGAGACTTATTTTGAATATCATGCAAAGAATGAGTGGTATTGCAGGGTTGACCCGGCAATACACTGAAAAGCTTCAGGGTTATTCCACCAGGCTTCTGGATACCCGTAAAACCACTCCTAATTTCAGGTTACTCGAAAAAGAAGCCGTACGCATAGGAGGAGGGGTAAACCACCGCTTTGGACTTTACGATATGATCATGCTAAAAGATAATCATATTGATTATTGCGGAAGCATTGAAGAAGCCATTAACAGGGCATATGTATATATACAGCAATACCATCCTCATTTAAAAATAGAAGTTGAAACACGGTCGGTTGAGGATGTTAAAAAAGTTATGAAAGTTGGGAAAGGAAAAGTTTTCAGGCTGATGCTGGATAATTTCACCCCATCGCAGGTAGCTGAAGCACTGTTGATCATTGACCATGAATTTGAAACGGAAGCAAGCGGGGGGATCAACCTGGAAAATATCGGGGCCTATGCAGCAACCGGGGTGGATTATGTAAGTACCGGTGCAGTGATCCATCAGGCAAAAAGTGTGGATCTGAGTCTTAAGGCAGTTATTAAAAATTAAAAGCCAAAATAAAATTCAAAGCGGCCGGGATGCATTTTACTTTTTAATTTTGAATTTTGACTTAATATCAGGTATGCCTAAAAAAAGCAGGTCAGATAAACATGGTTTTATTTATAGTACGGATCCCGATTTCAAATTTGAAAATGAAAATGAAATTGTAGAAACACTCCCGCCGGATCAACAGAAATTGAAAATCAAACTTGAAACGAAGCATCGGGGAGGAAAGGCGGTTACGCTTGTTACAGGGTTTACAGGTAAGGATGAGGACCTTGAAGATCTTGGTAAAAAACTGAAGAATTTTTGCGGTACAGGCGGATCTGCAAAAGATTCAGAAATCATCATACAGGGCGACCAGAGAGAGAAGGTATCGCAGTGGTTTCAGAAAAATGGATATAAACAGGTAAAAATTCAAAAGTAAAAAGTCAGAAGTCAAAAGCGTGTTTTGACTTCTGACTCCAGACTCAAATCTTCTACTGTCCCTGCGCCAAACTATACGCTTTCTTTCCATCCCACATATTCAGCAATTCAATTGAACAGATCTTGTAATCAGCACTCAGGCTTACGTACAAACCAATCACGTCCTGTTGTGTGAGCGCCTGTTCGTTTAGGGCTTCAAAGCGAAGATTATACTGGTTGATCAGATTTGTGTACCGCGATCCAGTAGGCCAAACCTGGGTGCCCCGGTTGCTGACGCTGATCAGTTTGAATTTAATGCCTCCATGGTGCTGGCATTTTTGAGCAATGTATTCCGGTTGTTCAATACTTTCAATGAACATATCTACACCAACAATTTTTTCTTCTCCTGTTTCTTTTGAAACCAGCATAGGATTCCGGTCCAGATGACAAACCGCAGGTGTTTCCGGGTCGTTGGCTATAAGAGGTCTAGAATTTAATTGGGGTTTTTTTCCAAAATTATGAATGATGGCTTCTGCAAACTCCGTGGTATTCAATGCGGGTTTTGACCTGTCTCCAAAATCTCCCGTGCGGATGCCCTGTTCAAGTGTATAAAGTAAAGAATTCTCAATTACAGCTGCATTTTCAGTGAAGCCAAGGTGCCTTAGCATAGCAAGTCCGCTTAATAACAGAGCTGTTGGATTGGCCATGTTTTTTCCGGCGATATCAGGTGCCGTACCATGAACTGCTTCAAAAATAGAAATATGGTCTCCAATATTGGCCGAAGGTGCAAAGCCGAGTCCGCCAACCAGTCCGGCGCAAAGATCTGAAATGATATCCCCCTGAAGGTTGGTCATTACAACCACATCAAATTGATCAGGCTTTACCACCAGTTGCATGGCCAGATCGTCTACAATTTTATCATCCGCATTCAAATCGGGATATTCTTTGGCCACTTCATAAAAACATTCCAGAAACAGCCCATCGGTAAGCTTCATGATATTAGCCTTATGCCCGCAGGTAATTCTCCTGGCATTTTTTTGCCTGGCCATTTCAAATGCATATTTGATCACCTGCATGCTCCCAGGCCTGGTAATAAACCGGCGGCTCAATGCCACATCGTGTGTCAGCATGTGCTCAATGCCGCCATAAGTGTCCTCGATATTTTCCCTGACAATGGTGATATCAATCGGGATCCCTGCTTTACTGAAAACCGTATCCACTCCATGCAGAGTTTGAAAAGTTCTTTTATTGGCGTAAGTATTCCACGTTTTTCGTGCGGTAACGTTTACACTTTTGACCCCTTTTCCTTTAGGGGTTTCCATGGGGCCCTTGAAAAGGATGCCCAATTCCTCAATTTTTTGTTGTGCCTCTGTTGTCATGCCATTTGAAAATCCTTTGTCAAATACCCATTTACCCATATCAACAAATTCATATTCAAGTCCTACTTTGCTGGCATCGAATATATTAAGCACGGCCTGCATGATCTCAGGACCTATACCATCTCCCTTAGCAACTGCTATCTTCATGTTCTTGAGGTTTATGTGCCGCAAAAATAGTTGATGTGGAAACTTTTTCTCTAAATAAATCATTTATAAATTGTGGCAGCAACTTTGATTTATACAGGTTGTACCAAAAACAAATTGTATGGTCAGCATGATATCGGAAGGAGTTAAGGTTAGCGTGGAAACGTTCTATCAGCAGGATTATTCCAATCCAATGCAATCAGAGTTCATGTTTGCATACAGAATTACTATTGAGAATCACAATGCATTTTCGGTAAAACTACATAGCCGTCACTGGTTCATTTTTGATGGGGATGGAAGTTACAGGGAAGTAGAAGGAGAAGGTGTGGTAGGCATGCAGCCTGTAATAAGTGCAGGTGAGGAATATCAATATGTAAGCGGATGTAATCTTCATACTGAGATTGGACGCATGCATGGCACTTATGTAATGGAAAACCTTCACACAAAAGAAACCTTTGAAGTAAGCATCCCTGCCTTTGATATGATCACGCCTTTTAAGTTCAATTAGCAAAGAGCTCAAGGCTAATGGCAATCAGCTAACGGCTATTTAGGCTTATACTTAGCCTCCTGAAAGATCTTATTAGCCGGAGTGGCCAGTACCTGCTGAATGCTGAATTCAGGATTTTTTTCCGCGTATTTTTTTACGATCTGCCACCCTACCCATTGGCCTATATTACCCGGCGACTGGTCAGGCATATCCATGGTGCGGGGCGATTCCCCCATATAGTTTTGAACTCTTTCAAGATCCATTGTGTAGAGATCGGGGGTGTTTTGTAAGATAGATCCCCAGATATTGCCTTCCTGATCTTCAACCCATTCTGATTGTGCCTTTGTGTAACCGGTGATCAGGCTATCGGGCGCATCAGGAATGAACTTTTCCAGCAGGAACCATTGTTTTCCTTTCTCGATCATAATTTCCAAAAGTTTTCCGCTTTCAGTAGTGTCCGGATAAATATCATCAACAACAGCTTTAAAACATCTTGACACTATATATTCTTTATCAAATCTTCTTGAGATATATTCAGGATACAATTGAGTTATTCCCTGGTCACGATAAACAGAGAAATTCCTTCCGGCAAACTGATGCAGTCCAATACCCAGGTATTTTGGTGTAAGTACAGTTCCCGGAGCATCGAATGTGCCAATAAAGGTTATGATGCCTGGAATATTATAACGGGGATAATAGTGTTTCACATATTTAAATCCATTCTCAAGGTCATCCTGCAGCCAATCCAGATCATTATATTTTTCCTGAAGAGAATCATTTATAGGGTGGTACCAACTGAAAAATGTTCTTATTATCTGTTCGCCGGAAGGTGTTAGCCCAACTTCACCATTTGCATTAATAATATGATCCTGAGCCATGAGTAAAATGTCATTGGCGAAAAAAGGATAGAACTGTGGATATTTATGATTCAGCCGGGTAAGTCCTGCCTGGATAGTATTGGTATCGATATTGAAAAAATCTTTTTCAAATCTGTCTATTCTTAAATCCAGTTTGATGCCTGAAACATCAGGATTGTTATTATTGTTATTGCAGGAGGCAAAAAATATTACCAGTAAGAGTAAACTTAATAAACGCATAGTCGGTAAACGGCTTTATTCCTGAATTATTACAGAACTTTGTTGGCCACAGAATAATTAACGAAGATGAAGATTTTTTTAGCACAGCAAAATTATCATATCGGGAATTTCGAAAAGAACAGGGAAAAGATCATAAATGGAATTGAAATGGGCAGAAAGGCGGGCGCAGACCTTGTGCTTTTTTCAGAGTTGTGCATTTGTGGGTATCCCCCAAGGGATTTTCTTGAGTTCAACGACTTTATCAGGAAGTGTTATGAAAGTATTGATATCATTAAAGAGCATACTTCCGGCATAGGTGTATTGATAGGAAGCCCTGCACACAATCCCAGGAAGGAAGGAAAGGACCTTTTGAATGCTGCTTTTTTATTGCATGATAAAGAGATCAGGGCCGAAATACATAAAACACTTTTGCCCAATTATGACATATTTGACGAGTACCGTTATTTTGAACCGGCTTCTGAGTGGAAGTGCATAGAATTCAAAGGGAAAAAACTGGCCGTTACCATTTGCGAGGACATCTGGAATCTTGGCGACAATCCGCTTTACCGTATCACACCTATGGAAAAGCTTATTGGTCAAAAGCCCGATGTGATGCTTAATCTTTCTGCTTCACCCTACAATTATGCGGCTGATGTGGTAAGAAGAAGCATAATGGAAGCACATACTTTGAAATATAAGCTGCCCATGTTGTATTGTAATACGGTTGGTGCCCAGACGGAAATTGTATTTGACGGGGGCAGCCTGGTGTACGATGGCAATGGTAATATGGTAAAGGAGATGAAGTATTTTGAAGAAGATTATGAAATAGTTGATCTTGACCTGATAGAAGGAAAGAAAAATTATAATAAAGATGAGGTTTCAGCTTCAGGAAGGGGTACAAGTTCCGAAATGGAAAATCCATCCACCATCCCGGCTACAAAAACGAGAAGTTATTTTTATTCAGCAGCAGAAGTTGGCCGCGATTCGGATATCCTGAAGTACCTGACAGATGAAAAAAATATTGCAGAGATACACAGCGCCCTGGTGCTTGGCATCAGTGATTATTTTTCAAAAATGAATTTTAAGAAGGCTACGCTGGGTGCAAGCGGGGGCATAGACAGTGCCGTGGTGCAGGCTTTAGCGGTTGAAGCCTTAGGTAAGGAAAATGTTCATGTACTGCTCATGCCTTCCCAATATTCCACAGAGCATTCCATAAGTGATGCTGAACTTTTATGTAAAAGGCTGGGAAATCCATACAACATTGTTGCCATCAAAGAAGTGTATGATAGTTATCTGTCTACTCTTAAACCTGTATTCAGGGACCTTCCATTCAGTGTTGCCGAAGAGAATTTACAAAGCCGGACAAGAGGAAATCTTTTAATGGCACTGGCTAACAAGCTGGGATATATACTTCTTAATACTTCAAATAAAAGTGAACTGGCCACAGGATACGGAACATTGTATGGTGATATGGCCGGTGGGCTGGGAGTACTTGGAGATCTGTACAAAATGCAGGTATATGCGCTGGCAGGATATATGAACAGGAAGGAAGAGCTCATTCCGGATCATATAATTTCAAAAGCACCTTCGGCGGAATTGAGGCCGGATCAGAAAGACACAGATAGTTTACCGGATTACCGAATTCTGGACAAGGTACTATATAACTATATCGAATTAAGGCAGGGTCCTAAAGAGATCATTGCACAGGGCTACGATGCTGCTCTTGTAACCAGGATTCTGAAGCTTGTCAATTCAAATGAATACAAAAGAAATCAGTTTTGTCCCATTATACGTGTTAGTTCAAAAGCTTTTGGCGTGGGAAGGCGATTGCCGATCGTAGCTAAATACCTGGGGTAAAATTGAAATTGGAAAATGAGAAAAAAGGAAATTCACCCAAAATATTCAGCATGATCACCTGTAATCAGGATTGTAAACTGAGGGGCAGGAAATTTCCATTCAAACCTAATTAGGTTGATCAATAAAAATCAATAGATCCATCTTTTTCATAACTGTTTAAAGTATAAAAAGGTTGGTTGTTCATGATAGCTACTAATGTTTGAAGTCAACTACCATCCAGACCGATTGAGATGAACCAGGCATGGTTGTGTCTTTACGTATGCTTAATTTGGTACTATTCAGTGTGGCAATATCAAATTGTCCTCCGGCACCAAAGAAAGCGCTGCCTGTTACATTGATCTTGGTTTCGTTATTTGAAAAGCTCCAGGTAAAAGGGTTGGTCTGGGAAGACGACGCATTGCATTTAACCGCACCTTCATCAGCCACTCCCGTACCATCATCATTGAAAGTTGCTTTATTATCGAGCACACAAGCCGGAACAGGAACAAAGCCGGAACTGAAACTGAAGTCTATGGAACCATTTTTATCCTGGTCAATTCCTCCATTATCGTATTGCCATTGTGCACTGGTAAGATGATCGGTATTGGAGGGTTCGGGCGGGTCGTTATTTTCTTTGTCGCAGGAAACAAACAGAAAGCTTAACAGAACTACATATTGGATTTTCATATCATCAGGATTTAATACAACCCTAAATTAGACTAAATGCTTAAAAAATGCATTTATATGGATGAATATTTCAAAATTTGACCTTCATTGAGTAAAATGTGCTGATTTTTGCTTTACGGCAAATTATTTGCTAAAGCACAGTTCGAAAAAATACCTAAACCTATATGGCAAAAACCGCAGACGATATCCGGCAATTGAATGAAAGGATCAGTTATTCAGGACAGTTTATTGATAAATTACGAAATGAGGTTTCTAAAGTTATTGTCGGACAAAGCTATATGCTCGACCGGCTGTTAATTGGATTATTAAGCAACGGGCATGTATTACTGGAGGGTGTTCCCGGACTGGCAAAAACCCTTACCATAAAATCTCTTTCGCAGGCCATACATGCCCACTTCAGCAGGATACAGTTTACACCTGATCTTTTACCTGCCGATGTTATCGGTACTTTAATTTATAACCAGCAACGAAATGAATTTGTGGTTCGCAAAGGACCCATATTTGCCAATTTCATTCTCGCGGATGAAATAAACCGGGCGCCTGCAAAAGTGCAAAGCGCTCTGCTGGAAGCCATGCAGGAAAGACAGGTGACCATTGGAGATACCACCTATAAACTTGAAGAACCTTTTCTTGTGCTGGCCACGCAGAATCCACTTGAACAGGAAGGTACGTATCCGTTACCGGAAGCCCAGGTTGACCGGTTTATCATGAAAGTTGTTGTGGGATATCCAAGCCGTGCCGAAGAACAGCTTATCATCCGGCAGAATGTGCAGGGATTAAAACCAGAATCTGTAAACGCGGTTGTTTCTTCACAGGAAATATTGAACGCCCGGCAGATGGTGAAGGAAATATACATGGATGAAAAAATAGAGCAATATATTTTGGACATTGTATTTGCAACCCGTAACCCTGCAGACTACCAACTTGATCATCTGAAGCCGCTGATATCATATGGATCTTCACCAAGAGGAAGCATCAACCTCGCTCTTGCGTCAAAGTCCCAGGCCTTCCTGAATAAGAGAGGATATGTTATTCCGGAAGATGTAAGAAGTATTTGTAATGATGTATTACGCCATCGTATTGGACTTACCTATGAAGCTGAAGCCGAAAGTGTTGATGTTACCAATGTGATAGACCAGATTTTACAGAAGATCGATTTACCGTAATAATTCAAAATGTAAAATGCAAAACAGGGTCATTGATTTATGATGGAAAGACCTTTTCCGGGGTAGTTAT
>CAMPIQ010000069.1 GCA_946886475.1 uncultured Chitinophagales bacterium
AACAAACTATACCTGCAGACAGAAAGCGCAGAAGTGCGTCGGAAGAAGAAAAAAGCAGGATACAACTCAATTAATTTATCATCCATGATCATTTGATCTTTCAAAGTTGAAAAGGATCTCTTTCTGGTCTCCGCTTATTGTGATCTTTAATTGATTCTTATATAGTTCATATTGAATTTGTTTTGGAAAATCATGTTTCATATTCTGGAAAATAAATTTTCCATCTTTTATTTCATTCAATAGAAAGCTCACCTGATTTCCTTGATTTTGATTCGGCACTGTAGGAGAGTAACTGATAGCTCCATTTGAAAATTTCAGTATTACTGTTTCCTGCGAAATGGTATCCTTTTCAATTATACGGAAACTCTTACTGGTCATTACCGAATCATTCACAATAATCCATTGCTCAACCAATGATCCTTTTTTGGTTTTCATCATCCATTCACCTTCAAGAGAATTGAGTTTTATAAAATCTTTTTTTTGAAATTGCGCTTTTACATTTATTGAACTAAATAGCAATAATGGAATTATAAATTTCATAACAGTGATTTCATTAATAAATCTATGCATATTGGCTAAGCAATGGCCAATGCCTATCGGCCAATGGCCTGAAAAAATCTCTCCATCTTAAACTCATCCAGCTTTCCATCAGTTCTTACTCCACTGCAAATATCCAGGCCAAATGGGTTAACCTGCTCTATGGCCTGTTTTACATTTTGTTCAGAGAGTCCACCTGCAAGAAAAACAGGCAATGCTGATTGTTCAACTATCTGCCTGCTCAGTTTCCAGTTATGTACCCTTCCGGTTCCTCCCAATTCTTTCACCGCGAGTTTTGGATTGCCACTGTCAAGTAAAAGCGCATCAACATGTTCAGACATTTCAAGTGCTTCATCAATGGAAGATTCATCCACCACATGAATAACCTGAACGATCTTTACTGAAGGCAGTTCTTTTTTAAGTTCATGGTATTTTCCTTCACTTAAAGCATCCACTATCTGAATGGTATTGGTACAGGTGCGCCTGTGGTGATCAATAATTTTCTTTACAGAGACCTCAGAAGTTAAAAGAAAGGTTGCAACCGGGGGAGGCGTGGCCTTTGCAATGGTGCAGATCAGCTCATCTTCTATGGGTCCCGGTCCGCTGGGCATTTTACCTACCAGTCCAATTGCGGAGGCTCCAAAGGCAATAGCTGTTGCGGCTTCTTCAACAGAGGCTATGCAGCAGATCTTGACAACGGGTATTCTGGTGGTGAACATGCTGCTAAGCTAAGACGAAACTGAATTTATTTTTTCGCTCAGGGCTTTACTTATTTGGGATGGCATATCATATACCATAAGATGATCGCCTCCGGTAACCTTTACATCCGCCTGTATCCTGCTGCAGGGAAAGATCTTATCGGCTGTTCCATGAATATGAAAAACATTGGATGGCCTTTCCACATTATTCCAATTCAGAACCTGGTTAACAGACCACTTTAAATAGCTTTTCGAGGAAGATTTCAAAAATTCGTGAAGTAAATTTATTTCTTCCTTTGTTTTGGCGCCAAAATACCAATTGATAAAACTGTTATGCCATTTATAAAATGTGGATGGTAATATTTTATGGATCTTCAGCCTGTTGATGATGCGGAATAAAACGGGCAGTTCAGTTTTTTGAGATACGGTGGAGATCAATACCACCAGTTTTGACGGAAGGATCTTATTGATCTCAATGGCCACGATCCCCCCAAATGAAAGTCCGATCAGGATAAAATCATCTTCAGCATCAATTTGTGCTGATAGCCTTTTGCAGTAATCCTGGAGACTTTCATTTTTTTCCGGTTCTATCCAGTCAATATATTTTAGAATGATACCGGATGGAAGTTGCAGGTGTTTAAAAATCCTCCTGTCTGCTCCAAGGCCGCTGATAAAATAGGCTGTCAAGCTGATTGTATGATTTAAGTTAATGGTTCAGGATCATTCCAACTCCTTAACCGAAGAAATATTCAACACATCTTTCATAGAAAAAATTCCCTTCTTACCGGCAATGTATTCTGCAGCCAGGATGGCACCGAGTGCAAAGCCTTTTCGGCTATGGGCGGTGTGAATAATTTCTATATCATCCACTTCAGAACTGTATTTTACCATATGGGTTCCGGGGGCAGGATCAATTCTTTCACTTATGATCTCCAGCTGCTCTTTTGATCCGGCTTTGCTGTTGATCCATGATGTTTTGCGGGGAAGATGGGCCAGTACCTGTTCAGCCAGTGTTACGGCAGTACCGCTTGGGGCATCTTTCTTCTGGGTATGATGAACCTCCTTCATGCTAATATCATATCCCGGTTGGGATGCCATTAATTTTGCAAGCAGCTTATTGACCTCGAAAAAAATATTTACACCAATACTGAAATTACTGGTGTGTAAAAAGCTTCCGTTCTTTTCAATACATAGCCTTCCGGCCTCGTTCAGCTGCTGGTTCCATCCTGTAGAACCACTTACCACAGGTACTCCAAATGAAAAACATTTCTTTACATTTTCAAATGCACTATCAGGACCGGTGAATTCAATGGCTACATCAGCCTTCGATAATTTTTCTTTATTGAGATCTTCCGTATTATCAATATTGATCCTGAGTACCACTTCATGTCCTCTTTCAATGGCCAGTTCTTCAATCATATGGCCCATTTTTCCGTAACCGATTAATGCGATCTTCATGCTGCGAAGATAGTTGATGGATGCAGGTGGATAGCGAATGGCAGGGGGCTGTTCCATTTTATTCAGGATAAGCTAACATCCACACTTTCTTTAGTGAGGGTTGTCCTCATCAGTTATTTAAATGCCAGCACCAGGCTCAATCCCGTTGTGCCTGCCATCTGGCTGGGTCCTAATTTAAATTTGAATCCCAGGTCGGGACTTACATCAAAAGATTTAAGGTGGGCATCAACCGTAGCATCCACTACATTGAGTCCCCATAATAAAATAAAAAAAAGCACGGAATAATCAATATTGCTCCGGAATTCATCCCGGTGCGACTTTAAGGCATTTTGATCATTTCTTATAATGAACACCTGAAGGTCATTATGAACCTTTACAAAGTTAGCAGTGTCTTTATTTACTAAAGTCTTGTAGGCAAAGCGTGTACGACGATACCACTGCAAATTATAATTGAATATGGCAGCCGATGTACCCAGCGCTGCATATACAATGGGGACCTTCCAGTATTTCTTGTTATAGATCTGTCCAAGGCCTGGAAGTATGGCCGAACGGATTGCCGCTTTTCGTGGAGAATGGTATTTGATGATGGCTTCAACCTGGTCCGGATTGTTTAAAGGTTCAGCGACTTTATTTAAAGAATCCCCGGGAATAAAAGGTACGGTATCTGTGTAAACAGGAAGTAATGTATCCTGGGCATGAAGGCCAATTGTGCCCAAAGTTATTAATATGGTAAGCAGGATCGTTTTCATACCGGAACCATTAATCAATGGTCACATTCATCTGGTCCAGCAATTTATTAAGTTCATCAAGTGAATAGTAATCGAACGTGATCTGGCCGCTACCGGTTTTGCTATGCTTTAATTTTACCCTGGTACTGAAATGGGAAGCCAGTTTATCCTCTACTTTTTTATATCCTTCGGGCAATGCAGGATTGGAAGATTTTTTTGATTCTTTTTCCTTATATAAATTCCTTACAAGATTTTCTGTCTGTCTTACAGAAAGCCCCTTTGTTTTGATCTCATCAAAAATATAAAGTTGCTGGTCTATCTTATCCACGTTGATCAAAGCCCTTGCATGACCCATGCTGATCTCACCGTTTCTTACCGCAATCTGAATATCCGGTGGAAGCCTGAGCAAACGGATATAGTTGGTAACCGTACTGCGATCCTTTCCCATTCTTTCAGCCACCTGTTCCTGGGTATGGTCCAGTTCCTCCATCATTCTTTTATAGCTCAGTGCAATCTCCATGGCATTGAGGTCCTCCCGTTGAAGGTTCTCCAGCAGGGCCAGTTCAAGAAGTTCCTGGTCATTGGCCTGGCGGATGTAAGCGGGGATATCTTTTAAACCTGCAAGCTTTGCGGCACGCAATCTTCTTTCACCCGATATCAGCCGGTATTTATTGCCATGTAATTTGGAAACGGTAACAGGCTGGATGATGTCGTGCAGTTTTATGGAGTTGGCAAGTTCCTGCAAGGCCTGTTCATCAAAATCACGCCGGGGTTGTTTTGGATTGGTTTCAATGTTTTCCAGGGGTAGCCGCAGCACTCCGGTGGCGGCTTCAACCGCCTGTGGTTTTAATTGTCCCGAAGTGTTTTTCAGGTCAGCATCAATATTCTGCAAAAGCGACCGGATCCCTTTTCCCAGAGCGTCTTTATTTTGTTTTGGATTAGTCATTGTGTTTATCTGAATGAAAGCTCAATTTAAGTTCAAAGTCAATAGTTCAAAGTTCAAAGTCAGAAGTTTCACTTTCAAAGATATTTGTCTGTGTTGTTAATCATATGAAAAATAAGCTTACGGACCTCAGAATTTATTTTAAACCAATCGGAATGAGTTTTTTGATCTATATAATTACAATCGTGAGCAAAATCGATCCAAACCTCAGTTTCAGTATTTTCTGACTCGCAATCTGATAGTTTGGATATGAAATGAGCCAGGTATCTTCGTTTTCTATAACCTTCTGCGAAATTACTACATACTGATCTTGAAGATCTTCTAATCTGGCTGGTTAGTGCAAATTTCTCTTCAATAGGAAAGGCTTTGGAAACATTAAAAATCTCCATTGCTAATTTGTAAGCTTTTTGATAAACCGTCAGGTCTTTATAGTCTCCCATTTTTTATCATAAATCTAAAATCTGGGATTAGGCTATTCATGATAATTTCCTCATCATATTTTGATGAATAAACCTCAATTGTTTAAACGACCCGACTTTGAACTTTGAACTATGAACTGAATCCGGCCCTACAGCTCCATCGTCCTCTCCTCCTGTTTTATCCGCGTCATATTGTTTTTCTGGAGTATTTCTTTGGCAAGGTTTAGATAATTCATAGAGCCTTTACTGTTGGCATCGTAGAGGATCACAGGTTTGCCAACACTAGGCGCCTCACTGAGTTTGGCATTGCGGTGAACGATGGTACTGAAAACAAGGTCCTCAAAATGCCTGCGTACTTCCGCCACCACCTGGTTGGACAAGCGCAGCCTTCCATCATACATGGTCATCAGTATTCCTTCAATCACCAGGGATGTATTGAGGCGGCTTTGAACGATCTTGATGGTATTGAGAAGTTTACCTAAACCTTCCAGCGCAAAGAATTCACACTGAACCGGAACGATCACCGAATCGGAAGCGGTTAGGGCATTTACCGTGATGAGACCAAGCGAAGGCGAACAGTCGATGATGATAAAATCGTATTCATGCTGAACAGTTTCTATCAATTTTTTCAGCACCATTTCCCGGTTGGGATAATTGATCATTTCAATTTCAGCCCCAACAAGGTCAATATGCGAAGGGATCAGGTCAAGATTTGGAATGTCGGTCTTCAATACCACATCCTTTGCAATGGCATTGTTTACCATGCAATCATAAAGACTCTGTGTAATATTCTGAAGGTCAAACCCCACTCCTGTAGTACTGTTGGCCTGCGGATCCGCATCAACCAGCAGGGTTTTGAATTCCAGCACCGCGAAAGAGGCTGCCAGGTTAATGGCAGTTGTGGTTTTTCCAACACCGCCTTTTTGATTGGCCACTCCAATTATTCTACCCATTGATGAAATCAGATTTTAAATGTCAATGCTTTTGCCTATTTCCACAAGATGCAGTTTCATATCCGCATCTGCAAAAGCTTTTTGAGCTTTTCCGTGATCAATTTTAATAAATCCAAATGTGTCATAATGTACGCCGATGATCTGATCGCATTGGATCATTTTTGCGGCCATAATGGCATCCTCATATCCCATGGTAAAGTTGTCGCCTACAGGTAGTATGGCAAAATCTAGTTTCCCCCACTTTGGAACCAGCTGCATATCCAGTGTCAATGCCGTGTCGCCGCTGTAATAAAAGCTGGTATCATCGGTTTTGATCAAAAAACCCATTGGATTCCCACCATAGCTTCCATCCGGCATAGATGACGAATGAATGGCATTTGTACATTTAACGGTACCAAAATCAAAGTTCCACTTACCACCGGTATTCATTGGGTGATATTGCTCAACACCCTGTTTTTGAAGCCAGCTTACTACTTCAAATGAACCGATTACCGTAGCTCCCGATCTTTTGGCGATAGCCACACAGTCTTCAATATGATCGCTGTGGCCGTGCGATACAAGGATATAATCCGGCTTCAGCGTATCAATATCAATATGGCCTGCCAGTTCATTTGGCGTGATGAAGGGATCAAAAAGCAGGTTTTTATTACCGGTTGCTACCGAAAAACACGACTGACCATAGTAAGTGAATTTCATAATTATTAAAATTCAAAGCGTTAGGATGATTGCAAAACTAAGAGGTTAAAGGAGAAAAAGGAGGGAAAGGAGGTCTTTAAATTCATCAGGCGCGTCTGTAACCACCTTTTCCTCTTTAAATCCCTTTCCCCTCCTTCAACTCCTCCTTCAACCTCCTTTTCCTTTTTTAACCTCTTAGCATAATCTCCTTTTCCTCTTTTAACCTCTTAGCATAACCTCTTTCTCCTCCTTTAACCTCCTTTTCCTCTTTTAACCTCTTAGCATAACCTCCTTCTCCTCCTTCAACCTCCTTTTCCTTTTTTAACCTCTTAGCATAAACTCTTTCTCCGCCTTTAACCTCTTAGCATAATCTCTTTTTCCTTTTTTAACCTCTTAGCATAACCTCTTATCCCCATATTTGCACATAAAATCGAATTATGCGAAGCTCACCTATATGGCTCATTGTGGCGGGATTGATGATCTTACTTGATTTTTATGTGTACCAGGTGATCAAAACCCTTTCCATGTCAGCGGGATCCAAAACCAGGTCCATCATAGGTATTTCTTACTGGACCATTTCCATCCTGGCCCTCGTTATATTATTTGTATTGCCCTATCTCAACCTGGATAACTATTCGAGAAGTGTGCGCAGTATCATATTTGCCATAATCATTGGCTTGTTTCTGGCCAAACTTATTGCAGCGGTTATTTTCCTGGTTGATGATATCAGGCGTGGCATACAATGGCTGGCGGGCAAGATCTATTTTAAGAACACCGAAGCTGAGCCAGCCGGCGAAAAAATATCCAGGTCAGTTTTCCTGAGCTGGGCAGGTCTGGGTATTGGAGGTGGTTTATTTGCTTCACTGCTCTATGGGTTTTCAAATAAATACGATTACAGGGTTAGGAAATTAAGCCTGGCTTTTCCAAATCTTCCTGCAGCTTTTAAAGGATTAAGGATCGTTCAGATCTCAGACATCCATAGCGGCAGCTTATCCAATAAGGATGCTGTATTAAAAGGTGTTGAAAATATCCTGGAACTGAAACCAGATCTCATTCTGTTCACAGGCGACCTGGTTAATAATGAATCAAATGAAATGTCGGGGCTTACCGGGGTTTTCAGTTTATTAAAAGCGCCTCTGGGTGTGTATTCCGTTCTGGGCAATCACGATTACGGGGATTATCATGAATGGCCAGACCAGGAAACGAAGCGCGCCAACCTGGATCAGCTTAAAAAGATCCAGGCCGAAATGGGCTGGCGTTTATTAATGAATGAACACGTGATACTGGAAAAAGATAATGAGCAGATCGCACTGATAGGCATTGAGAACTGGAGCTCCAAGGCAAGATTTCCAAAGTATGGCAGGCTGAATGAAGCCTATCAGGGAACAAAAGCAATTCCTTTTAAAATATTAATGAGTCACGATCCGTCTCATTGGGACGCAGAAGTGAGGCCTCAGTATGGTGATATAGATCTTACCTTATCCGGACACACCCATGGAATGCAGTTTGGTGTGGAGATACCCTGGCTCAAATGGAGCCCGGTACAATATGTTTATAAGCAATGGGCTGGATTGTACGAAGCAGGAAGCCAGAAACTTTATGTCAACAGGGGTTTTGGATTTATCGGTTACCCCGGAAGGGTAGGAATATTGCCGGAGATCACCCTGATTGAACTGTCATAGTCAATAATTTCCATGAATAAACGTTATTGGCTTATTAAACCTTTGAACAGCCGGCCTGTCTACCAAAGAATTGGTACCATTTGAAAACCAAAATCAGCTCCGATGACCGGAAACATTAGATTATTGATACTCCTGGGGTGTATGGTAACATCTGTTTGTTTTGCACAACCACCGGTTAAGCAAACCAGTGCCGATACTACATTTGAGGAAGATGATTATGAGGAGTTGTTCAGTGAACTGGATGCTTTATTGGATTCACTGGTGGCACCACGCAATTTTGCACTTTTCAATATAGGTATAGGTAGTAATTATTTTAATTATAAGTCAAAGTCAAATTATTTTCTTGAGGCTTCACGTCAAACCACTTATATACCTACATTGGCTTATTTCTTTAAAAACGGCTTGGGGATCAGTGGTTCGTCTGTAATTGTAAATGATGGTGAAAACCTGAATCCTTACCAGTTTTATGCAACGGCTTCATACGATTATATGAAGAAGTCCAGTTTTATTTCAGGTATTGCACTGACTCATTTTTTTTCTAAGGATTCTATTCCATTTTATACCTCACCGTTGCAAAATGAATTGTATGGCTACTTCACTTATAAAAAATTCCGGCTCAAGCCTTCCCTTGCAGCGAGCTATGGCTGGGGTAGCCGGTCGGATTTTGAAAAACGGGAAGAATATATAACAAGCTTGCGGCTGGCGCTTAACGGATATACGCAGGTGAACACACGGGAAAGTATAAGCGATTTTAGCCTGATCACATCACTCAGATACGATTTCTTCTGGATGAACATCCTGGGTGGTAATGATTATATCAGACTGATACCACAACTGGTTTTTGCCAGCGGCACCCAGAAGTTTGGTTTTAACCAGATGAGCAACAGCTATGCAACCATTCCCAGAACAGGGGTTAATTATCTTTACAGTTCCGAACAGATTTACCTCGACGATGAGGTTTACTTTCAGCCTTTATCATTATCTGCTTATTTAAAATCTGAATATTCAAAAGGCAAATTCTTTATTCAGCCACAACTTGTATTTGATTATTATTTTCCGGCAACCGAAAAGAATTTTACAACTGCTTTTGTATTGAATGCCGGTGTTATTTTTTAGTTGTTTATTTTTTTATTAACAACAAATAATAACTGATGGCATTAATCTTGACCTGATTTATTTACATCAAATTTCATGTTTATGAAACTCAAATTATCTGTTCTGATGCTATGTGTTATTCTTGCACAGGCTTCCTTCGCACAATTTCGGTTAGGCATTAAGGGTGGAGCTAATTTCACCAAGGTTGACGGAAAATCTTTCAGCGATGAATTCAGGTATGGTTATCACCTGGGTGGTTTTGCAGAAATAGGTTTGGGAAAAAAACTAGCGATCCAGCCGGAAGTTTTATTCAGTCAGTACCAGACAAGGGCAGACAGCAGTTTTGAAAATGTTTATCAGAATTCAGTAAACATCTCAAACTACAAGGATGTAAAACTTAATTATCTTACCATTCCCATCATGCTAAATTACAAAGCAGGTAAACTGCTTACCCTGCAGGCAGGTCCGCAATTTGGAATTCTCATTGATCAGAGTAAGGACCTGTTACAAAATGGCGAAGAAGCCTTTAGTAAGGGTGATCTCGCTCTTGCCGGCGGTGCAGTGATCAATATTTCCAAACTAAGGGTCACCGGAAGGTATTTTGTAGGATTGAATAATGTGAGCGATATCAGTGATCAGAACAAATGGACGAATCAGGGATTTCAGCTTTCCTTAGGTTTTTCCCTGTAAAAGTTAACTGGCCATTAGCCATTAGCTTCTTGCAATGGCTGATGGCTATTCTTTCATCGATCGTATCCTGTTCACTATCTGGTTGCCTTTGATCAGTATTTTCAGGCTGGTTCTTTTTAATGAAATTACCGGGTGTTTTTCTTTATGTTCTTCAATGCTGTATTTATAGCTGGAAATAATATTTTCATAAGAAATGATTCCCATGATGGTATTATCAGCCGGTGAGATCACTGGTATCACATCTACATTTTCCTTTGCCATGATTTCAACTGCTTTGCGCAGGTGATCCTGATCAGCTACAGAAATATGTTTTCTTTTAATAAGCCTGCCTATCGGTGTTAGCGGGTCGTGTTGTTTGCTGTAAAGATTAGACGAACTGATTATACCCCTGTATTCACCTTCAGCAGTGGAAATAATAAAATAATTGGTTTTATAATCAGGTTCGTTATCCAGCCATTCTGTAACTTCTTCAATTGTATTTTCTTCACTAATGGCAAGTCCGTTCCTTTCCATTACCTGTTCTACCGTAATTTTTTCCAGTATATCGGGTACGTATGATGTGGGTGTATGAATACCTCTTCTGGATATTTTTTCTGTCATTATGGTATTCTTCATCAGGAAAAAGGAAACTATATAAGAAGCGCTGCATGTAGCCAGTAATGGCAATAAGGCATTGGCCTGGTCAGTTGTTTCAAGCGCAAATATTATGGATGTAATAAATGCACGGGATGCTCCGGCAAACATGGCCGACATCCCAACCAGTGCTGCCAGAGGAAGGTTTACACCTGATGAAGGAAAAATATATAAAGCAGCAGTACCCAATAATGCTCCTGCCGCGCCTCCAATGGTTAACAATGGTGCAAGTGTGCCGCCTGAAGTGCCGCTGCCTAATGCAACTGCCCATGACACAAATTTTAAAATGCACAGGGACATAATAACCTGTGTGGTCATGCTACCTGAGAGAATTTCTGTAATGTTGTTATAACCTACTCCCAGGGTTGCCGGATTAAAATAACCAACGATGCCAGTTACCAGTCCTCCTATGGCCGGCCACCACATCCAGTGTATGGGTAGCTTTTCAAAACCATCTTCAATCAGGTAAACGATTTTAGTGACCAATACGGAAATTAAACCGATGATTATGCCAATGATGCTGTAGCTGATTAGTGCGGTATTTCCTGCCTTGCCAATGGTTTGTTCCATATCAAATACAGGTCCTGCCTCAAATAATACATGATGACCTGCCGCCCCGGTAATGCATGCCAGGCTCACCGGAATTATTGAACGCGGGGAGAATTCAAAAAGTAATAATTCTATGGCAAGGAATATGGCGGCTATCGGGCTTCCAAAAATGGCCGACATACCAGCAGTGGCGCCAGCTGCCAGCAAAATTTTGCGTTCATGGTGGGTGATCTTCATCAATTGTCCGATGGTAGAACCCAGCGCTCCGCCAGTAGCAATGATGGGACCTTCTGCACCAAAAGGTCCGCCTGTTCCAATTGAAATGGCGGAAGATATGGGCTTCAGATAGGTAATGGTAGGTTTGATTTTACTTTGATTGGTGAGGATCTGTTCCATGGCTTCCGGTATGCCGTGCCCTCTTATTGCTTTTGAGCCATACAGGGCCATTAATCCTACAATGACCCCACCAGCTGCAGGGATAAGGATCACCCATAAACCAAGGGTGTTATTTGCAGGAATATTTTCGGATATGGAGAGCGTTCCAAAAAAAGAAATATTTGTAACGAAGCTGATTAGATAAACAAGTCCTTTTGCTACAATACTTATTATGGCTGCAATCAATACGGCCAAAAGAGAAATGTATAATAGCCTGGATTTGTTAGATGTAATTCTGGGTTGGATATTCTCTGCTTCTAAGGTAGGGTCTAACGCAACTGCAATTGGAATTTTATTATCGCCCGAATTATGTAACATTTCGCAAATGTCGGATTTCAAAAATTATTCAGAAAAGCACAGACAGTGGGGCGAAATTCACAGTTCACAATTAAAAGGTCAAAGTTCAAAGCCGGGTCGTTTACGTAATTAAGCTTCCTACGATTTCAAACAGGGAAATTGTGATATGCCATTGAATTTAGCTCACTGACTTTGAACTTTGAATTTTGAACTTTGAACTGAAACAAACTCCCGCCTCCAACCCCTGCTCCCCGCTTTCTCCATTTACCCGTAAATTGCAACCTTAAATTAGAAGTGAGTGAATTTCAACCAGAAGTCTGAAGAAGAAATGGATTTTATACCCATCATTCCGTTAAATGAATCTGATGCGGAGTCCAACGAAAAAATTGATATACCTGATGATATAGCTTTATTGCCTTTAAGGAATACTGTTTTATTTCCCGGAGTTGTATTGCCAATTACAGTGGGAAGGGATAAAAGTATCAAAGCAGTAAATGATTCGTACAGGTCCAATAAATTAATAGGAGTTGTAGCACAGAAAGACAGTTCTGTGGAAGATCCGGTTACGAAAGACCTCGAACATATTGGTACTGTTGCCAAAATAGTTAAGCAGATCAAAATGCCTGATGGAGGCACTACCATCATCATTCAGGGCAAGAGCCGCTTTTCCATCAATGAAGTATTACAGGAAGAACCTTACTTCAGAGCTAAGATTTCTGTTGTTAACGAAGGGGAACCACCAAAGGATCCGGATTTTGAAGCCTATGTTTCCAATATCAAGGACCTTGCTACGGAGATCATCCAGCTTTCCCCCAACATTCCTACTGAAGCTTCCGTTATTTTAAAAAATATTGAAAGCCCTTCCTTTCTTATTCACTTTGTATCCAGCAACCTCACCATTGACATCAGGGATAAGCAGAAGCTTCTGGAAATGGATAATATCAGGGAAAGAGCAGAATTGCTGATGCAGTTCCTTCAAAAAGAATTGCAGTTTGCCGAACTAAAAAATAAAGTAACCAATAAAACAAGGGCTGAAATTGATAAACAGCAACGCGAATATTTTCTTCAGCAACAATTAAAAAGCATCAAGGAAGAACTGGGCGGAGATCCCAATGAAAGAGAGATAAAAGAACTTCAGAAAAAAGCGGAGACCAAGAAATGGCCGGAGGCTGCAAGGGAAGCATTCAAAAAAGGAATAGAAAAGCTGGAGCGGATGCACCCGAGTACTCCTGATTACTCTGTAGTATATAATCATCTCGATCTGATGCTTGACCTTCCCTGGGAAGACTATACCGAAGACCATTATGACCTGGAAAAAGCAAAGGAAATTCTGGATGCCGATCATTATGGAATGGAAAAGATCAAGGAACGGATACTTGAATACCTGGCCGTACTGAAATTGAAAGGTGATATGAAGAGTCCCATACTTTGTTTCTATGGTCCTCCGGGAATTGGTAAAACTTCTCTGGGCAGAAGCATTGCCAACGCTATTGGAAGAAAGTATGTGAGACTGAGCCTCGGTGGTTTGCATGATGAAAGCGAGGTGCGGGGTCATCGTAAAACCTATATCGGCGCCATGCCCGGCCGCATCGTTCAAAGTATTCGCAAGATCAGGTCATCCAATCCGGTAATGATCCTTGATGAAATAGATAAAGTGGGCTCGGACTTCAGGGGCGATCCGAGCAGCGCATTGCTTGAAGTACTTGATCCCGAACAAAACAATTCTTTTTACGATAATTATCTCGAGCTGGAATATGATCTGAGCAAGGTGTTGTTTATTGCAACAGCAAACAATCTTCAAACCATACAACCGGCATTGAGAGACAGGCTTGAGATCATTGAATTGAGTGGTTATGCGGTTGAAGAAAAAATTGAGATCGCCAAACGCCACCTCATTCCAAAACAAAAAGAAGCCCATGGCTTAAAATCTTCCGTATTCAGGATCAGTGATAAGGTACTGGAAAAAATGATCCAGGATTATACAAGGGAAAGCGGCGTTCGTGAGCTGGACAGGCACCTTGCTGCCATTATGCGTTACCAGGCCAAACAACTGGCCATGAATGGAAAATTAAAATCCAGTTTAGTGGTGGATGATATTGAAAAGATATTGGGAAGGTCGCGATACAACAACGAAATGTATAAATCGGCAACCATTCCCGGTGTTGCCGTAGGTCTTGCATATACATATGTTGGTGGTGATATTTTATTTATTGAAGCATCCCTGAGCGACGGCAAACATGAATTGCGGTTAACCGGAAACCTTGGTAATGTAATGAAGGAAAGTGCATCCACTGCACTGTCTTACCTGAGCGCAAATGCAAGAAAACTGGGTGTGGATCCGGCTATCATTGATAAGAAGGCAGTACATATTCATGTGCCGGAAGGTGCTGTTCCGAAAGATGGTCCAAGCGCCGGCATCACCATGCTCACCGCACTTGCTTCTGCCTACACAGGTAAAAGGATCAAGCCTTACCTGGGAATGACAGGCGAGATCACACTGAGGGGACAGGTATTACCGGTTGGCGGCATCAAAGAAAAAGTGCTGGCAGCAAAAAGGGCCGGCCTGAAAGAGATCATCATGTGCTGGCAAAATGAAAAAGATGTGGATGAGATCAACCCGGATTATATCAGTGGACTGAGCTTTCATTATGTAAAGACCATGGGCCAGGTAATTGATATTGCTTTGCAGGATGGTTAAGTAAACCTATTTTTATTGAAATCATCACCAGATTACTTTGCGCTTGCTGCTGACCATATCTGCATTTTTAATTTTGGCTTATGGCCATGCGCAAACACTAGGCGGCAGCGCTACCTATAATTTTTTGAAATTACCCTCCGGTCCTTTACTAACAGCGGCAGGAGGGGCGAATGTATCCCTGCAGGCAGATGATGCAGGTTTATCTGTAAATAACCCCGGCCTCTTACATGCCGCACAGCATTACCAGGTGCAAATGGCCTTCAATAGTTTTATTGCAGGCATAAAGACCTATGCGCTTACGGGCGTCTATTATTATGAACCTTATCAGACAAGCATGGCTGCCCACATCTATTTCCTGGATTATGGCAGTATACCACAAACAGATGCATCAGGTAATGAGAATGGAAATTTCAGGCCGGTTGATTTTGTGATACAGTTTTCTGCCGCCCGGCCCTACCTTGACAAATGGAATTACGGGGCATCATTGAAATTTATACATTCCAGTTACGGACAGTACAGGTCATCAGCCATTGCCACCGATGTAGGAATTCATTATTCCGATTCGGCCAATAATTTTTATGCCGGCTTTACCGCAAAGAATATGGGCTTTCAGTTAAAGACCTATGCAGGAGAAGGAGAGGACCTTCCATTCGACCTCCAGGTTGGAGTAACTAAAAAGCTGGCCAATGCTCCATTTGGATTTTCATTAACAGCACAACAGCTCCACAGGTTCAATGTTCTTTATAATGATACAACCTTCAATAATGAGAACGACCTTCCGGGCAATGATAAATTCATCAATAAATTATTCAACCATATTGTTGTAGCCACTCATATTTATATCGGCAGAAATCTCGAAGCCGGATTTGGATATAGCCATTTAAGGAGAAATGAACTGAATGCCGGAACGGCAGGCAACGGGCTCAATGGATTTTCAATGGGGATCCGATTAAAATTCAAAAAAATCCAGTTTGCTTATTCAAGATCCAATTATCAGCGCAACCTTGTGTATAACCAGGTAGGCATCACACTTCATGCTGATAAATTATTTGGGTTCACAGATCTTTAAGAGGTAAGATGATAAACCTCAAATGCTTCTGCCAGCGCAGCATTGCACTGAATGCCCCTCACCACGGCAAGTGATCTGATAAATTCACGCGACATGTATTTTCTGTCCGCCTGCGACCTGTATTCCTGCAAAGCAGCCTGTTTCAATTCTAACTGCGCTTCTGTGATCTTTTCAAAATAACCTGGTTGAAAACGCAGGTTATTCCATGGCAGTTCATATCCAAGTACATTTGAATTTTTAAATGCTCTTATTCCCTCGGAATAAATAACCTGGTGATCCTGGTGTACATCATTCATGGCCGGAATAAATACGGTTTCGGGTTTTAATTCTTTTTTGATCTTTATCAGCTGTTCAAGGATCTCCTGTCTGTGAAAGGGTAGCTGGCGGACCTCAAAATCAAAAAATTGGATCTGGTTTATGCCAAGCAGTTTTGTTGCCGACCGGCATTCGGTCAACAGGGTATCTTTTGGTAGATTTTCAGGCAAAGACTGCCAGCAGGATGAGAAGGCGATATAGGTTACGGATTTGCCTTCTGCAATGTACTTTGCCATAGTGGCGCCGCAGCCTAATTCACCATCATCAGTGTGTGGTGCAAGTACCAGTATATTTTGAGTATGAAACATTTTTAAAAATTCAATGCGATGAAGGGTATGATTTTAAAATTAATTAAAACAAATCTAATCCCTCAAACGGCTCAGGGAATCTTTTAATATGGGTAATTGCTGTCCGAATTCAACATTCAATAAGGTTCTGAACTGATTTATGTTGGTCATGCCATTATAAAATGAACCATATTCCCGTGAAGGCAGCAATATGGTGTTGAAGTTCATGAAACGGTATTTGTCATCTGCCTTGTCGTCGAGCCGGTATCCATGATCGCTCATGAATATGATCACAGGCGGTTGCTTGGAATGCTTCAGGATGTTGTCGATCAGCTGAAGGAATATGCCGTTGCAATATTGAAGGTATTCAACATAAGCTTCCTTATTTCTGTAATTGGCCATATCTGAAAGGAATTCAATTGACCTCATTTCACCTTTGCTGTTAAAATAATAAGGATAATGCGGCATTAATAAGTGGGTGTAAACAAACCTTGGCTGAAGGGAATGCCTGCTGGTCTCTTCCTTTAGATTTTCAATAAGCTTTTCATTAGACCTGTGCTGGAACAATGTCATCCTCCTGATCTCGGATTTTATCCTGTACCTGGTAACGAGGTTGAATCTGATATCATAATTAAACCTCGAAATAAAGGTCTGTGAGGTAATTAAGCGCGTGCCCATAAACAATAAGCCCTGTGGTACTTCGGATGGCTTATCGTTTACATGGAAGATCGAATTGTTTATGATTGAATAACCATTATTCAGGAAAAAGTTCCATAGCTCATTATGGTTGATCAGGTCGGAACAGATATTCATATCATGCTTGCTGCTGTTCCTCCCTTCAATGTTCTTTAGATAATTCATGCTTAGCATGGACGACATGGAAAATGGCGTGAAATCGTAATTGCTTCTTGAATTTTTTACAATATGAAAACCTCTTGATCCTAATTCCTTTTCAAATGCCGTGTTATCAAATGAAAACATTTCGTTCAATTGCCCGGGTCCTGCATATTCATCGGCAACGATCAGAAAAATATCAGGTTTTTTGCAGCTATCACAAACCTGCATTCCCATTTGTAAAGGACGACGGTCATTTTCTTTTTGAATATTCTTAAACAATAAGGGCAGGTCAACGAGGATCAATACCAGAAAAAGAAGGTTAAGGAATTTTACCAGCCGGGAAAAATTGGATCTGGTTCTTTTAATTAGTACTGCCATTACAATAAAGAATACCAGGCTAAAGGGAAGTATGAAAGTATACTTGATAAGAAAACTATTTTCGAGGATCGTTTTTGAAAGGTCGTGCAGTGCACCGAAAAAAAAATGAAATGCCATTACAAGAAAAACAAATACCGAGGTCTTTCGCCATGAACGGAATACCAGGTAAAAAACAGCAAATAAGATCAGCAGGGCTAAAAGGTAACCCAATAACAGATCAAAAACGCCGGACAGGGTTACTGAGGTATAATTTTCAACAAACCCATGCCACACAAAGAACACAGGCAGCAGCACAAGGAAATATTCCTTATTAAAAGCGGGCTTTGTAAGTTCAAGTCTCATGTGCTTTCATTAAGTAAAGAATTCTGCCCGACCCGGATATTGGCTGCTTGGCGGCGATGGTAAAATATTTTTCAAAAGCATTTATAAATTCCTGTTCATTATAATCAACATAGATATCTTTTTTCTGATGAAGCATCAACACCACCTTCTCATCATTCTTTGGGACGAACTCAATTAACAGGTTTTTACCGCACCTGCTGAACAGTTCCGCAACATGCAAAAAAGGAATATTCTTTCCGATGGTTAAGTGATGGATCAGGGCAAGCGCCATAACAAGGTCAACATTCAGTCTTTCAAAAAATGAGGATCTTTCCTTATTGTTCACACCAATGGCAGGTGAAGGCAGAGAAAGGTCCATTAT
>CAMPIQ010000070.1 GCA_946886475.1 uncultured Chitinophagales bacterium
TTTTAGTTCATGGAACTTACGAAATTTATCGTTACAGCCATTATGAAAGTGGGAGAGCGGTTGTAATAAAAGAGTAAGGTGAAAAATGCGAGGTAAGTGGTGAAAGCACCGGCATCAGCCAAAAAATGCTGATATCCCGCACTTAATATTTATCTTGATTTCATGAGAACGATCAAAACACTGCTGCTTGCATTCGTACTTTTTTCCTGCTCCAATGATAAGAAGGAGAACAAAGATGGAAAAGTTTACCTGAGAACTTATTATTCAGCTTTTGGTGGCGGCTCGCTGGATATTTCATGGATCTATCTTGGTGATGATGGGATCATTGTTCAAAATCCGGTTCATGGCGTTAATCCGGTGGATATACATGCAGAAAGAGCCGACAATGAAAAAAATGTGGGAAGTTATCAATTGAAGGACGATAAACTTTTTATAACCTGGGATAATGACAGAACTACGGAATGGGGAATTGAAAAGGAAGATGGAAATATTACCATCATTAACGGAGGTATTGTAACACAACCGGAAACTTTTGAAAAAGGAGAAACCATCAGGGGTTCATTTTCTGCAATGGCATTGGGTGGTTCATTTTCAAGAGTACAAACCTTTATTTTTAAAAAAGATGGATCTTTTGAGATCAATACCTCTACAGCGGTCAGCAATGAATATGTAAATGAAATAGGAGAAAACAATGCTGAAGGTGAATATGAACTTGAAGGCAATACACTAAGATTAAAGTTTAAGAATGGCAAAACACAGCTTGCCAATATTGCGCACTGGAAAGAAGAAGATGGAAAAATGCATCTGGTGATCAATGACAGTTCGTTTCCGCAGGAGAATTGATATATACTGTATCCGTTTTCAATTTTACAAAGGCTTATAAACATAAATTCACCAGGCGACAGGAATATTTCTGTTAAAAAGATTTTTTAATATCATTTTGAAAAGAAATCGTTCTCATAGAATGCATATTGTGGCCTGTTTGGACGCGATGGAAAAATGATGAATAAATATTTTCATTCTCCCTGAATGGATTTAAAACTTTCTGTTTAAAAATACCGGCTCACCTGCGTCTTCATGAACATGCCTGAGCCTGCCTGATTGTTTTGTACTCTTTAACAAACCATCATAAAACTTCCTTCTTCAGTTGCAGTCTCATACTAGCTCCATTTAAAAGGAGAATTATTAAAAATTAAAATCAATAAAGCATGAAAAAACTTTTACCTTTTTTAAGTATTGCATTATTCACAGCGGCTGCATGTAACACTGCGCCGGAAAAAACGCGGGTACAGGCAGAACAACAACAGGCTGATACCACTGGCTTGTCAGCATTCAACGAATGGAAAGCACAGGCTGCTGTTGTTATGGAAGAAGATAATACGGCTCAGTTTATTGCAGAAGCCCCTGCAAAGAAGCAGGTTGTTAAAAGATCTACGGCACGTAAATCTTCTGCTGCTTCGAATAGTTCCTCATCATCGTCAAATAGTTCAGGCAACAATACGGCAAATAATGACCAGGTTGTTTTGAACAATGAATCTGCTGAAGAAGCCAAGGCAGCTGAAAAGAAAGGCTGGAGCAAGGCAGCGAAAGGTGCCGTAATTGGTGGCGTTGCAGGTGCAGCCGGCGGTGCGGCCATCCATAAAAAGAACCGGGTGCTTGGCGCTGTAGTAGGTGCTGTAGTTGGTGCCGGTGGCGGTTATGTAGTAGGCCGTGGAATGGATAAAAAAGACGGACGTTATTTTATACCGGAATAAAGCAATCATAGCAATTTATTAAGGAGCCTGACGGGCTCCTTTTTTGTTTTAAGATTTTTTGGCTCTTTTCTTGCAGTGGCTGATGCGGCAGAAATCATCAAAATCCCTGTAAAAATGATCAACCAGCCTGTCTACAGCCTCAGGTCCAAAGCGCTTGAGCTGGGTATATCCGAAGAAATCTTTTCAATTGCACTTTATATCATCAGCCAGAATAAAAACCTTGTGAATGCAATGGATAATTCTGTTGAAATGGATGATTATATCTACCGTGCCATTTTAAGAGATGCATTCAGCAAACGAAAAGCAAAGGCCGAAACAGATCTATATAATGATGATGACCCACTTTTGCAGATAGAAGCGCAAAAAGACCTTACGGTACTAAGCAGGGAAGAACTGGGTTCTGACCCATTTTACAGGGCCGTGCTACCATTGATCGCCAAAGTGGTGGTACACGAATCCATTTTGCGCTTACATGCAGAAGAAGCCTCAGCCATTATCCTCAAACTTGCAGATTTCAAACGCAAGCACAGGGCAACATCAATTACTGAAGTTATCGTTAAAAGATGTGGTGAGGAGATCGAAGGATTTGCGGCCTGATTATAACACATAATAAAGCCTGCAACCCGGATCAGTTGTAATACCAGAATTGTCTCCTTCCCCTTATAATCATTCCAGGAAAAATATTTCAGCATACCAATAATAAGCGGTTCTTATTTATTGGTATTTTTTTTTACAGCATTCCATTTGTTTACATGCACCGGTTTCCTCCGGAATGGCTGGTAATTTAAATTTTCATATCACCTTATTTATTTCAAGGGAAGCATACAACAAGGGCAGATGCCATCAAAATGTATTATTCGTGCTGAGCATCCTAATATTTAATTGTTATTGTTATCAACCAAACTCTTAAATAAAAAGGTGTTATTCTAAAAAAAATGCTACGGTAAGCAGTGCTGTTTCATAGTTGAATATGCCAATAATATCGTTCAAAAAAACTTTAAGATTATCAATTAAAAACTGGCATTGTAGTGGTAATTACACACAAGCGAATTCGGCTGTAACCCGCTACAGGCCTGATTCTTAAAGTTTTCTTACAATACGTCCAATAAGTTCTACACCCCAACAATTCTACGGATATTTGCATTCCGGTATTTCTTAGTCATCATTTAAAATCTCCAATCATCCATGCAGAAAAACTTATTACTTGCCGCCATTATATTATTAACATCATTACTGCTGATCTCGTTTACAAATGCAAAAAATACGGATGTTAAATCCGTTAAGATCGTTAATGATTCTTCTATTTCCGGAGTATCGGAAGAAGCATCTGTGATTGCAGAAGAAGCCAACCTGGCTGATGTTTTATATTCAAGGCTCAATCTTAAAAAACTTGGTCTGTCACAGGAAACGCTTGCATATGCCATCAACGGTTATCAAAGACTTGATGCTGCCGGAAAAGTAAGAAATCCTTACCTCACCATTATTGACATGGGACAATCATCCCGCAAGAAGCGTTTGTATATCATTGATATGGAGAATCAAAAACTTGTCCGCAATACTTTTGTTTCTCATGGAAAGAATTCTGGCCTTGACATGGCTAATTCATTTTCAAATGCTGTTAATTCCAACAAAACCAGCCTTGGTTTTTATATTACCACTAACACCTACCGTGGTAAGCATGGCCTGTCTCTGCGATTGCGCGGAATGGAAGAAGGTTTTAATGATAATGCGGAAGCAAGGGCAATAGTGATGCATGGTGCAAATTATGTAAGCGCAGGAAGGGTGAATACCGGTTACATGGGAAGAAGCCTTGGTTGTCCGGCATTGGCACAGCACGAATCAGCTGAAGTGATCCAGACCGTGAAAAATGGTTCGGTGATGTTTATTTATCATCCAACCAAAAAATATATCAATTCCTCCAGTCTGATCAACGGATAATATTTTCAGATAATAGTAATTTGAGACAGCATGAAATTGGCTGTCTCTTTTTTTTGTATGGTGCTGTCTCTGTCATTTCTTAATGCACAGGAAACAAAGGCAGATGATACCCTCTCCAAATATTTGTTCTATTTACATGGTGGCATTGTTCAGCAACAGGGTGCCAGTGCGGTAAGTAAAACTTTCGGACTTTATCTGTATAACGATATTGTTGATTCACTACGTTCGAAAGGCTTTATAGTACTGAGTGAAGTAAGACCCCATGGAACCGATGAAAAAATATATGCAGGAAAAATAGCCGGTCAGGTTGATTCCCTTCTTAAGACGGGTGTTGGGGCAGGTAATATTGTTATCGCCGGTGCATCGCAAGGCGCCTGGATAGCGTTTGAAGTGGCTTTACTTTTGAAGAATCCTTCCTTGAATTTTGCTGTACTTGGGATCTGCAACAACTATAACATGAATTATTTTTCATCATACAAAAAACAGCTCTGCGGAAGGTTCTTATCCATTTATGAAAGCAGTGATACCAAACAGTCCTGTGACCTTTTATTAAAAGAAATGAATTGCAAAACCGGTTATACAGAAGTTCAACTGGACATGGGGCTTGGCCATGGGTTTATTTTCAGGCCTTATAAAGAATGGATAGATCCTTTGGTGAAATGGATGGAGTAAAGTATTGGTCTCAGGGTTCAAAGTTATTTTTTACCGGTTGTGATCATGCAGGGTTGAGGATACTGGTTAACCTGATGACAGTTGACGGAACATTGCAATGGTGATCGCTATTTCAAATATTGAATATTGATTGTTCATATTTCATTTCCGCCAATAAAAAAAGCCGCCTCATTCCTGGGCGGCTGGTTTTCTTTAGGGATTTATTTAGAAGTTAAAGCCTAAGCCAATCTTAAATGATCTGTTGTAGGCATCAAAGTTCTGGTTGGCATCGAGTTTTGAAAGACCATGGTCGTAAGTAGCGGCTATGTTCAGTCCATTACCAAACTGGTAACCAATTCCGCCGGTAAAACCTGCATCCCACCTGTTGAACTGCTCTGTTGCATCCATGGTTTTGTTAAAAAGGTTGAATCCAAGTACGCCTGCCGTGGTACGCAGGTCAGATTTGGCAAGATAGGACAGCTGTGGACCCGCAAAAATTTGTAAACCTTCCATATTTACTTTTAACATTACAGGAACATCAATATAATGGGAGGTTAACTGTGCTTTTGCATTGGCACCAATAAATTCCATTCCCTTGATACCCAGTTCACCTTTCATTTCATACCCTCTCTGGGTATACCCTATTCCAGGTTCAATGGAAATACTGTTGCCAATTGGAATATTGGTATAGGCACCTGCATAAAAACCCGTTTTGTTATTAGTTACGATCCTTCCATTGGTATAATCAAGCAAATCATTAAGACTATTGGCTGCATCACCCTTGATATTTGATGAACTGATGCCTGCACGAATACCAAAAGATGGCTGGGTTTGGGCAAATGCAATGGCAGACATGAATAAAGTTGAAAAGAGTAGAATTTGTTTTTTCATATAGAATGGCGAACGTTGGTTAGATCCGTTCAATTGATGAGAAAGAAATTCATGGTGAGCGGCTTAATCCTGGTTAGGTAAGTTTATGTTAAAGAAGGAGAGGGTGGTTGATTCAAGCATGCGCTGACGAAGGAAGTGTCAACAATTCAGCTGGCCATAGACCAACGCCTCTTGTACTCCAAACAGGTATGTATAGAGAAGAAAATATTTCCCTGGTCTATTCCTGATTTTTTCATGCCGGGGTCTGGATAGTTTTATCCTTCATTTGAAAACCATTTACAATGAGAAAGATATTATTCATCCTGTTTGTTCTGCTTTCAGCACATAGTCAGGCACAGAAAAAGAAACAGCCCTGCATGCCCGAAGAAGGTTTTTGGGTAGTTGAATCAAATACAGCTACTCCAAAGATTTCGACCGTTTATTTTTATACCAGTGATGCGGTTTTGATTTACATGGAAAATGTAAATGGTAAAAAGATCAATGTAAAAAGAAAGAAAGTAAAAAAGCAGCTTAACAAAGTATTGCAGCAATCAATCATCGCCTGGAAACGCAACCCGGTTATCAGGCAAAATGACTGGCTGGTAATTAGCCGCCTTTAGCATTTTTCCTAAACAATAATTTTAGCCGGGGAAGAGGATGTCCGCGTTTTGTCGACGAAAATCATGCTTATGGCGACGTTCATCCTAAAATTGCTTGCATTCAAAGGCAGGGACATTACCTTAGTTGAAGGTATGGAACGCTATCCATTTATATTTTCAGGTGAAAGAAAATGGAAACTCCGGAGGCATTTTACTTTCTGGTTCACATGGTGGCTGTTTTCCGGTATCCTGTATTCATTTTCCGCCTGGGCCAGTAAGATCTCCCTGATAGATAAATTCCCTATTTCTCTTATTGAGTCTTTTTTTTACCTGGCTCCTCATATTTTTCTGGCCTATAGTTTAATGTATTGGGTTGTTCCCCGGTTATTACTAAAAGGTAACTATGTTTTGTCCTTATTTGCTGTAGGTTTTTTATTCCTGGCCACAGCTTTACTTTCTGCTCTTATAGGCATGTATATATTGCCGGAGATAAGAGCGTCTATACTCGATGGAAGTTACCGGTATATTATACCTATTCATATCAATGAGATTCATTTGTTCAATGCCCTGCTGGCTGGTCTTCGCGGTGCAATTACCATCGGCGGATTGGCAGCGGCCATTAAGCTGATGAAATACTGGTATGTAAAAGAACAACGGAACCTGCAATTGCAAAGGCAAAATGCAGAAGCGCAACTTCAGCTCTTAAAAGCCCAGGTGCACCCGCATTTTTTATTCAATACCCTCAATAATATTTATTCTTACACGCAAAAACATTCACCTGTTGCTTCTCAACTGGTGATGGGCCTTTCCGATCTGCTGAGGTATATGCTGTACGATTGTAACCAGCCCCTGGTACCATTACGTAAGGAAATTAAAATGTTGCGTGATTATATTTCTCTCGAACAGGTACGTTATGATGATGGTCTTGATGTGGTGCTTGACCTGCCTGAAAATACGGAAGGCCTTTACATAGCGCCGCTTTTGCTCTTGCCTTTCGTGGAGAATTGTTTTAAACATGGCACCAGCCAGGTTATTGAACAACCCTGGATCAGTTTGCGAATAGAGGCGGGCGATTCAGGATTGGAAATGAAACTGGTTAACGGAAAAGCAAACAAAAAGGAAAAGGATGGTTCTAAAGGAATTGGTATTTCCAATGTCAGGCACAGGCTGGAATTGTTATATCCCGGACGGCACGAATTGAAAATAAGCAATGACGAACATGTTTTTGTAGTAGATCTTACCCTCCAACTTGAAAAAAGAATACGCAAAGACAACAAAATATACAAACTGGCCGAAGTATGAATGAGAACCGTATCATAAAATGTCTGGTTGTTGATGATGAACCACCTGCGCGGGAGATCATTTCCAGGTATATATCCAATGTTCCCATGTTGCAACTGGCAGGAGAATGTAGTAATGCCATTCAGGCCATGAGTTTTCTGCAGGATCATACGGTTGACCTTTTATTCCTTGATATAAGAATGCCTCAGCTGAATGGTAATGATCTGCTCAAGATCCTCAAACAACCACCCAGGGTGATCTTAACCACGGCATATGCAGAATATGCTTTGGAAGGTTATGATCTTGATGTATCCGATTATCTTTTAAAGCCCGTGCAGTTTGAAAGGTTTTTAAAAGCAGTTCTCAAGGCAACGCAACATGTTCAAATATCAGAACCGGTTACGCCATCCGCTGATGTAAGCCAGGAAGCCTTTGCCTATTTCCGGGCAGACAGAAAAATGGTTAAGCTCATGCTTAAGGACATCCTTTATATAGAAAGCATGAAGGATTATATCAAGGTGTTTACAAAAGACCAGGTGATCATTACCAAACAATCCATTACTTCGGTTGAAGCTATGTTGCCAAAACATCTTTTTATCAGAACACACCGTTCTTTCATAGTAGCCATTCATTCAATTAGATCTTTCACCAGCGAATTAATTGAAATAGCTGGTGTTGAGATCCCTATCGGTAAATTATTCAGGAATGAAGTACTGAAGAATATCAGTCTCCCTGTTAAATAAATTCAGGTAAAAAGTAGTTGAATGCTCTAACCAGCAGGCATCTTTCTATTAAGTACATGTTTTCTTTCTTCTGTTCCGTTTAGCCCTCAATGGATATCTATGCCGGGTTTAACTCCAATCTCCTGTTCACTTATTCTGTTTAAAGCCCCGAACTGTTACCAATCATTTGCCGTTCATACCTCCATCCCAACATTCTTCCTTTTATAAAAATATAGGATGAGGGGACCTGGAAATTTTCCAAATTACGACACATTTCGTAATAATATTCATAACAGCGATATGAAAAAGATTTATTTGCTTTCTATGTTCCTGATTTTACAAGCAGCAACACTGGTTGTTTTTTCCCAGGCTTCCAGGTCTGGTTTGGCCGGTTCGGTAAATGAAGGCGCTACTCAAAAGCCAATGCAATTTGTTACGGTTGAATTACTGAGAAACAATCAAACTATTAAAACGGTTTACACCAATGATAAAGGGAGGTTCAGCATGTCGGCTATTGATACGGGCCGTTATCAATTGGTGATATCCCATACCGGTTTTGCAGAGGTGCAGAAGGATATTGTGATCACTGAAGTGAAAAACATGGAACTGGAAGCAATACAATTACTGCCTGCAGCTGCGGCAATGGAAGGTGTAGTGGTAAAGACGAGAAAGCCATTGATAGAGCAAACCGACGATAAGATCGTATTCAATGTTGAAAATGACCCGGCTACAAAAACGGAGACCGCAATAGATATCCTGCGCAAAACACCATTTGTAAGCGTTGACGGTGAGGATAACATTACAGTGAATGGTCAAAGTAATTTTAAGGTTTTGCTCAACGGCAGGGAAACTGCGATGTTTGCGCAAAATGTAAAAGATGCATTGAAAGGATTTCCCGGGGCACTGATCACAAAGATTGAGGTCATAACTTCTCCTTCGGCAAAGTATGATGCGGAAGGCGTGGGTGGGGTGATCAATATCATTACCAGGAAAAAACTAGTTGGTTATAATGGATCTGTCAATACCTATTACAGCAGTATTGGATGGAAAAACCTCAATGCCAATTTCAGCGCCAAATTTGGAAAGCTTGGGGTTACCATTTATTATGGTGCCAATGGTGCCAGCAGGGTACCTGGTGTTTCAAAAATGGAAACCATTCCTTTTGTTCCTTCTTATTTCAGCAGGCGCACGCTGCAGGGTACAAGGGAAATGACCAATTTCTGGAATTTTGGAAATGGTGAGGTTAGTTATGAAGTGGATTCGCTTAACACACTAAGCTTTTATGGGAATCTGAGTGGCGGCAGAAGTACTGTGCTTTTCGACCAGACCATTACCACCTTATTTGCTTCAGGGGAAGATTCGGTAAGCTATTACGATCTGAAAAGCCGGAATGAACATCCTACTAAAACGGTTGGTGCAGATTATATCAGGAAATTCAGCAGGCATAAAGAAGAAGAATTCAGTATCCGTTTCAATGGTGAGTTTGGAAACAGTAACACCTTCCTCAATAGTTTTATGGATAACCCGGTTGAGAACGACAGGTATGTAATAAACAACAGCGTAGCCAGGAACAGGCAGTACACTATTCAGTCCGATTATATTTATCCGATGCAGAAAGGACGCAAACTGGAAGTTGGAATAAAAGGTATCATGAGAAGGGCTACATCAGATTTTGAAAGCAGGATGCGCGCCACAAACCTCGAAGATTATGAATTAAATACAGACAATACTGATTATTTCCGGTATAATCAGGATGTATACAGTGCATATGGCAGTTATGTTTTCAAGCTAAAGAAAACATCCTTCCGTCTTGGTGCAAGAATGGAGCATACGGAGATCGATGGAAATTTTGTTACCGCAAAAACAAAGGTAGACCAGGCTTATACCAACCTCCTGCCAAATATTCAGACTACAACGAAGTTCAATAACAGTTTCACACTGGTGGTAACCTATAGCGACAGGCTGCAACGTCCATACATATGGGATCTTAATCCTTTTAAAAACAACAATGATCCCAGGTTTATCAGTTATGGAAATCCGGACCTGGATCCCCAGGTAATTCATAGTCTTTCCTTTCAAACCAGGTATATGAAAGGGGCAAGTTTTGCGGGTATTACATTTTCAGGCTCTTACAGTAACAACATGATCGTACGGTATTCTGCATTCGATGCCGTTAATGGAATTACCAGCACAACCAGCGCTAACCTGGGTGAAGAAATTGTTATAGGGGCACAGGGAAATGTAAGTACAAAGATCAATCCCGACTGGAGTGTATTTATCAATGGAAGCATTCGTTATAATGATATCCAGAATAAATTAGATCCTTCACAAAAGAATAGTGGATTTGGAGGCAACGCCAACCTCAATACCAGTTATTCAATCAGTAAAAAATTTACCGCAAGTGGTTATGCCGGATTTTACCGAAATGGCGTAAGTATTCAAACCAGTTATCCGCTGAATATCTGGTATGGATTGAGTGCAGGCTATAAATTCTTCAGTGAAAAGGTTACCGTATCCATAGGCCTGGCCAATTTTATTGAAAAGGAAAGAAAATGGCAGTTAAAAACTGTTGATCCCGTTTTTCAATACACAAGTACTACCATCATGCCGTATAGAGGAATATCTTTTAGCCTGTCCTGGAATTTTGGAAAGCTTAAAGAAAATGTGAGTAAGAAAAAAGGTGTTACCAACGATGATCTGATAGGAGGTGGAAGCAATACGGGTGGAACAGGAAATTAAGAATTATCAGTCAAACAGGCATCATCTAAAACCACTGCCTCCTGTAAAAATATAAATGGACCTGAATACGAACCGCATCCATCTCCTGCCGTTTTCATCTAAGAAAAGATAGTTTTCATCTTTTGTTATCAGTGAGTGAACAAAATGAGCGGGGAAATGCTTTAGATTTATGATGTGCTTCTTAGTTTTACAGTAAACGAAATACGCCCGCACCCGTCAAATCTAAAACATCACCATGGACACTCAAATAGTTAACTGGGAAATGAGTCTGGGATCCGAAACCAATTCAATGGCGAAAGAAGAGCTGGCCACATGGCCCTCGGAGCCTTATACGCTTGATTGGAATGCTATTAACTGGAATTGATTCGGTAATCCTGAATCAATTTATTGAATGCTGAAATTCTTTCCTATTCAGGAAGTATCAATCAAACAATGGTATTGTATGTAAATCAATCCGGTTCCCTGGATAGGTCATTCTATTCTTTGATTCCGGCGAGGTTTAATTAGTGAACTACCGGCAGCTACCTTACTAAAACGTAAATCTACCCACTTCTTTTCTCGTATACTTCCTAAAATTATGCGCCCATTTCAGTAAAATCCATAAGCCGGAAATTGGTCAAAACTGCTATTGTTTACAGGTGCAGTTAGAAATAGTTTTGTACCAGAAGTTGATTGATAAAATTCAATCAGTCCGATATCCAAAAAAACCGTCCAGTAAGTTTTTGTTAAATCCAAATCCAAAGGAAAACCATTACTAATCCAATATCAGTCAACTTCTTCTTTTTTTAATCCAATTCCTGACGATCCATATCCTGATTAGCCGCCTCGTGTAAAATCCACCCCCTGAAAGCCGTTGCTAATCCTTAGAAAGGAGTAGTAAATGAACCACCGTAATTGATATGGTGACGACCTGAACATGTGATTGTTTTCGCTGTTTATGTCGGTCATTGAAACTCAAACCTCAAATGCTTTGACCTATGTGCGCAATGAATGAAGCCAAAAGGATCATGGTCATAGATGACGACATTGACCTGTTGATGCTGTTGGAAAGAAGCCTCCAGAAACATGGCTATCTTATTGAAACAGCTGCCAGTTTGCAGGAAGCAGAAGAAATCATTCCTGCTTTTATTCCTGACATTGTTCTCCTCGATATTAATGTAAGAGGGGATGATGGCAGAAAACTTTGCTGGAAACTTAAAAATTCTCCCATACTAACCAATCCAAAAGTGATCCTCATGTCGGGGTATGACCTCAATACCGGCCGGGCATTTTTATTCGGGGCCGACGACCTGGTGGTGAAACCTTTCCAGATAGAATACCTCCTGCACCGGATGGATCTGCATATGCAGGTGGCCGGTAAAGAAAATATCGGACTGGAAGGAAGGAATGAAGCGTATTGAATGGGATAAAGAAATTTTATCTGCAGTCAATACTCAAATTTCAAATAACAGATATTATTTGAGATGCCGGCGTCTCGTTTTATTCAAGTTCCGCCTTGCTCACATACCTTTTAAAATAATAATGATAAACTACGGTGTTGCCCGTCAATACCGGAAAGGCATTTACAATGGTCCAGCCCTGGGCACCTAAATAGTTAAGCGCATCAACCACACCATTGAATTTAGCCAGCTTTCCGGCTTCGTCTCTCATGCGGTTATCCTGGAAAAGTTTACGTGATTCGCCAAAATCCACATCAATGGTCACTTTCGTACTCAGCAATCTTGGGGTGGCGGTAAGTTTACAATACTGTTCAACCCTGGAAGTATCTGATTGTGCATTTACCAGTTGAAATGTAAATATAAGGGCAATGCAAACGATTATTTTTTTCATACCTGTATATTTAATTGCCAGTGAAAATATTTATAGTAATTAAAAGATGAAGTTAAATGGTTCCATTCTTCAAATGGAATGTTCCTGATCCGGTGGTAACCGCGCTTTACACCATAGTTGTTCGTGACATCACTTAGAATTTCCCCCGCTTTCCTTACGTACAACTGTGTATTTTGAAATGATTTTTTTCGTTTTGCTTTCTTCTGTGCATCAGGCTTATTAATTTGTTATCCGTACCTCATCGCTAACTAAAACACAACCCTATGAAACGCATCGTTAACCTTTATTACCACAACCCTGTTGTGGCGCTCATTGTAAACAGCATAGCATTTTTTGCCTGGGCTTTTACCATCATCCTGATCATTACCATCATGGCCGTTGCTTTTACTTCTTAAGCTGATCCGCGTTCATGTTCCAGCCAGTGAAAGGGAGACGCACCTTTTCATTGGCTTTTCTTACTCCAGGGGTTAAAATCCCATTTTCCCTGCCTGCAGGCAGGATCCCAATCTTGTGAACTTTCTAACAGCTTTACTTCCTAACTTTCATTTGGAACCTGGTGCTGAACCAGGTAAAAATAATCAAGATGAAAAAGCTGATAGTACTCCTGTTTTTAGCCGCCACATTTACTTCCGATGCCCAAACATTAAAAGAACTTTTATACAGCGGCAAATTGAAAAAAGATTCCAGTGCGGTGATAAGAAAGACTGATGACCTTTCAACAAAGATCGATACCGTCCAGAAGAAGGAACCATTAACACAGGCCGTTACTAAAAAGGAATCAGCCGTTGATTCTGCTGTAAAAGTTGTTACTCCCAAAACCAATTCGGTTACGGAAGAGGTGAAAGAGACGGTTGAAGAAGCTGATGTAAATGAATCTGTTGAAGAGGAAGCCGTAGTTGTTGAAAAGGCAGCCCCGGTTAAGAGTAACACCAAATTGTGGAAGGAATATACAGACTCACTGACAAGCAGTTTAAAGGAATTTTTATCTTCTAAAAAGATCAAAAAGGATACTTATTTTTTCCTTGTTGAATATGAGATTGATGAAAATGCACAGGTGAGTGTGACCAGGGTTACACTTAATCCCGAAAATGAATTACTCCTTAACACGGTAAGAGAGCGGATCTTAACCAGTCCTCCTGTTCTTAATGTGGCACTGGATAGCGCCGGACAGCCAAGGAAGGTGAAAAGGCGGCAGAGCTTTAGTGTGGTGAAGGATTGAATGGCTGGTTGATAGGTTTACGAATTGACAGGACCCATACGTTTTATTGCGGGCGGTATTACCATTTTCACCATTGCGAGATCTAAGATGTGATTATACAGATAAAGGTTAGTGTATATGTTGACAAGCAGATTGGTTGACATGGAAGACCTGATATGTAGACAAGATATTAACTTGCCGTCTCGTTAACTCATCAACCTACAACATATCACACCGTGCAACAACAACACCTTCTTGACAATCCTGTTTACAATGCCTTACTTACCAACGATGCCCATTTAGGTTACGGAACTGAAGCCGTAAAATATTTTGATGAAGAGGTTTCACCGTTTGCAGGATTCAGTGAAGACTATCCGGATGGATTTGGGGTGCTTCATCAATTGATACCCCCTGGCAGAACCATCCTTTATGCCACCCGCCACCTCATAAAGGAACCTGCAGGCTGGAAATTGTTGCATGAAATAAAGGGATTGCAATTTGTATTTACCGGAGGAAAGTTTGACAACACAGCGAAACATCATCTTGTTCCGCTTGATAAAAATAATGTAGATGCAATGGTGCAACTGGCCGCACTCACAAAGCCGGGCCCTTTTTCTTCCCGTACAATTGAGTTTGGAGAATACTATGGCATTTTTGAAAACGGGCAATTAGCCGCTATGGCCGGACAGCGTTTACATTTTGCACAATACGCAGAGATCAGCGCTGTGTGCACTCATCCTGATTTTCTTGGAAAAGGATTTGCCGCTGCATTGATACAGCAGCAGCTGGAAATTATCACCAGTGAGCATAAGATCCCTTTCCTACATGTGAGGGGAGACAATGAAAGAGCGATCGCGCTTTACAACAGGCTTGGTTTTAAGGAGAGCGGGGTGATGAATTTTTATGTGTTAAGAAGGGATGGCGTTGACGTGTAGAAGTTGAACAGGTCTTTAATTTCTATGCTGGAAAAACCTTTTGGCGAGCATCAATGGTTTCAGTACCTGTTTATTTTTAAAATGATACCTGGAAGTTTGCTGCAGGATCTTTTTCAGGGCCTTAATAGACTGCACGGTATAATCACCCTTATTGAGCATGATGCAGTCTGCCGCGGCACCCAGGGATACATCCGAGATCTCGGCACGGTTGGGAACTCCTTTTTTATTCAGATTTTCCAATACCTGTGTCGCCCATATCATGGGCGCATGTGCAGCATGACACAGCCTGGTAATTTCTTCCTGCACCAACCCCAGGTTTTCAAAACCAAGTTCCACAGCCAGGTCGCCCCTGGCTATCATAATGCCATAAAGTTCATCCTGCATGGCTAAGAATAAAAGTTTGGGAAGATTATAAAAGGCTTCAGGTGTTTCTATTTTTAGAATGACGGGGATCTTTTTATCCTTCATTTCCTTTCTAAGCTCCATTAGATCGGTTACATTTTGAACAAATGAATAGCCAACCATATCGGCATGCTGTAAAACAAAAGAAAGATTTTTGCGGTCTTCTTTGGTCAGCGCCATTACGGGAATTTTTGAATCGGGCAGGTTGATGCCCTTTTCTGATTTAAGAAAGGGTTTTTCTGTTGGAGCCCTAATTATTTCCAGCAGCGCTTCTCCATTATTCGAACTAAGCACTTTTGCTTCAAACAGGCCATCATCAAAAAAAACTCTTTGTTCAGGTTTGAGTTGTGCTGCCAGCCCCGGAAGTGTTGTATGAACAACCGGGAGTTTGGATTTAGCATTTTCATGATCGGTTAAGATGAATTCATCATTTTCTTCCAGTCTTATTTTATTTTTTTTCTCTCCTTTGATCCGGGTCCTGATCTTAGGTCCGGCCAGGTCCATATAGATCTTGCAGGGCAGCCCGGTGATCTCCGATGCGGATCGGATATTTTTTATCATGTTCATCCAGTCCTTTTCATTGTCGTGGGCACAATTTATCCGGGCAATACTCATGGAAGAACGGAGAAATTTTTTGATCATGATGAAATCGGAGGCGTGAGCAGTTTTGAGTGTTACCATGATTGCTGATTCTTTACTTCCTGGTGTATTTCCAAATAACTGGTGCACTCTTTTTTCCTGCATGGTCTGGCATTCAGACAGATTGCAGGGAGCCGGGTTGGGCACATTCATAAAATGTTTAAGTACCGACAGTACCCGGTGCTGTATATGGCCCTCTGCATTGGTAAGGGAGGAATAGCCTTCATCTTCTAAAACCGTATGCAGGTCTTCCATGTTATGAGATCGAAATACCAGGTAGTGTAACAGATTCACGGCACTCTTCTTTTGAGAAGGGTGTACCTGTTCCAACAGGGATGCATAATCGGATTCAGCCTTAAGCATAAGTGCGTTTAACTGCTCCAGCTCCTGTTTTAATTTTAGGGATATTAAGGACATACCGGTTTTAGCGTGCATAAATGCAAAAGCTTTGCCGGGTAGTGCCCCCGGCTGGATTATAGTAGTTCTAAGATCCTTTTGCAGAAGGAATATAATTGCGGTAACGGAGCGGAATGGTCCTGCATTTTCCTCTTCTCTATCATATCTTTATATGAGCCCATTTTAAAATTCTATTGCTCATATTTGAAATGATCAAATGGGAGTACCTGTTACCTCGCTGCTCTTCCCATCCATATCAAGTGAATGCATAATGTGACCAGAAACTAAAATCTTTCCACATGAAATTATTTGTTTTGCTAGGCACAATTCTTTTTCTGACAGGGTTACCATCTTTTTCTCAGAATTTCGGCACCTGCATGATCCCACCCAGGGTAGTGTTTTACGACCTGGATATACAAACAGCTAAACCAGCATCTGAAAACGAAACAGCAGCATGGCAGTTGCTTAACTCTATTGGAAAAAACACCCGTGAACAATTATCGTCAACAACTGCAGATTGCATCCGTTTCATCCACCCGCTGTCCATAAGCACTTCACAAGGTTCCGCTTCCGTTCCTGCAACGGAAGTTTGCGATAAGGCAGATTATTTGATCGTTGGACATATCCGTTCATCCGGCGACGGATACATGTTGCATCTTGAATTGCAGGCCTCCTGCAGCCGGACAGTTTTGACCAGTTCAGATCTGCCTTTTCGTTCTTCATTGGATAGCATTTATGTGATGGACATATCAAAACAGGCGGCTGCCCGTTTCGGTTCTTTGAGGGAAACAATAAATAAATATGCAATCAGCAGGAGAAATGAAGATAAGAATACCGCTCTGGGAAGTGCAGGCAGGAATTCCATTATTATCGAACCGAAAAAATATGATCTTTCTGAAGGTGAAGAAACGGAAGTGGCGATCACCGTAAAAGATTGTGATGGAACACCCCTGGCAGGAAGAACCATAGATTTTTCAGGCGGAACCATAGATGGTATACCTATTGAAGGCACCACAGGCGGAACCGTTTCTCCTGCACAGGTGGTAACCGATGGATCGGGGAAAGCAAAGGTGAAATTTAAAATGGGAAAGGATAAATCGGCAGTGCTCAGACCGCACACCGTTTACAAAAAACCATCAGGAGGAAAGGGCGTGCTGCGTACAGCACATCGCATTCCAAAACAGCTTCAGGTAGTGGAAGTAACTATCTTTTATTTCAAGTCTGAAATAACCACATTAGATCCATCATCTTTCATGTCATCATTACTGAAAGGGAAAGAACAACGCACAGTTGTGAACCAGGATTATTTTGTAGAACTGGATCATGTACCTGCAGATCCGGCATCCGGATTTCTCATACTGTCTGCCCCGGAAGAAGGACAGGAACGCACTCTTCATATTGATGAATCAGGAGATTATTCATATGTGGAAGAGAACCCGGAAGTTTTACTTGATACACGCGGCGGAGCAATTGAAATTGAAAAACAATTAAATAAATCTGCGGTGATAAAGGAGGAAAGAAAGATCAGTCCCAGCCGGCATGCATCCATTGTTTTTTTTACCGGAAATGAAAATGAACCAATGCGGTTCCAGATGGCTTTAAACTTTGAAAATGAAACCGACCTTGCAGAAGGCAACACTGTTCGTTCTGCAGCTTCGTTAACCATTAATGAAAATACCCCCGGCGCCAAATTTTCAATGATTAAGAACAAGGATCCAAAAAGTATTTATAAGGAAGAATATCGCATCATGTATTTGAATAAAGACCTGGGAAGCATGGATGAAGCAAACAAGTACCTGAATAATCCAATTAAAAGACTGGATGGAGGTATGCATTATACAGGAACCGAAGCGCTTGCTGTATTCATACGCGTATTCAGATGATCTGATGAAGAGGCTTAACTTATTTAGTCAGGAGGGTAAAATTTGACGGTTGG
>CAMPIQ010000071.1 GCA_946886475.1 uncultured Chitinophagales bacterium
ATTTGGTGAGGTAATTTCAAAAATAAGTGCCTATCCGTGTTTATACTTAGAAAAATCTATTGTATTCTTAAGAGAATCAAAAAAATCATTCAGTTTCCTCACTAAATTTTAATTACCGCTGCTTTGCCAAAGGCTATGTCACTAAGCTTCTCCGGTAAATTCCTTATTTTTGCGGCGGCAAAAAGAAGATAAAGAAGGAAATATATCCGGAGAATGATCAACTTCCCACACCCTTATAACGGGTACCTTTTTGTAAAAGGATTCAAAAACATAAAAATTAAAACTTAATATGGCTGATCTTTTTGAACGTCTTGTGAAAAACTATGGTCCCCTCGGACAGCATCGCGAAAGAGCTTACGGTTACTTCGCATTTCCAAAACTTGAAGGAGAGATCGGTAGCAGGATGAAATTCCGCGGAAAGGATGTAATTGTATGGAGCCTGAATAATTATCTCGGGCTTGCCAATCATCCTGAAGTAAGGAAGGCAGATGCGGATGCTGCCAAAGAATATGGCCTGGCTACTCCGATGGGTGCAAGAATGATGAGTGGCAATACCAGTTTCCACGAACAACTTGAAAAAGAACTCGCTGCATTTGAAGATAAAGAAGATGCCTGCTTATTGAATTATGGCTACCAGGGAATGGTAAGCATCATTGATGTTTTATGCAGCCGTCATGATGTGATTGTTTATGATGCGGAAAGTCATGCCTGTATAATTGATGGCGTAAGACTTCATCCGGGACACCGCTATGTTTTCAAACACAATGATGTTGATGATTGCCAGAAGCAATTGGAAAGAGCAACTGCATTGATTGAAAAACAAGGTGCAGGCGGAATTCTCCTGATCACTGAAGGTGTATTTGGAATGGCTGGTGACCAGGGTAAACTGAAAGAAATAGCAGCTTTGAAAGATAAATATCAGTTTCGCCTGCTGGTTGATGATGCACATGGATTTGGAACACTGGGTAAAAAAGGCGCCGGCGCCGGTGAGGAACAGGGCGTTCAGGACCAGATAGACCTTTACTTTTCAACTTTTGCAAAATCCATGGCATCGATCGGTGCATTTGTTGCAGGCGACCGGGCAATAGTTGAGTATATCCGCTGGAACATACGCAGCCAGATCTTCGCGAAAAGTTTACCCATGCCTTTAACAATAGGCAATTTAAAAAGACTGGATCTCTTACGTACAAAGCCTGAACTAAAAGAAAAATTATGGGAAAATGCACGCAAGCTCCAGGGCGGATTGAAAGAAAAAGGTTTTGACATAGGCAATACAGATACCCCTGTTACCCCTGTATATATGAAAGGCGGGGTGGAAGAAGCAACTGCAATGGTCATGGACCTGCGTGAAAATTATGGTGTATTTGCTTCCGTGGTTGTTTATCCCGTAATACCAAAAGGACATATCATTTACCGGTTGATTCCAACGGCATCTCATACCGATGCAGACATTGCAGCGACACTGAAAGCCTTTGAAGAAACCAAGAAAAAACTGGATAAAGGTGCTTATAAAGCTGAGGCTATCCCGGATATGGCTGAAGCGAAATAGAAATTCAAAAATTCAGCGGGATCGGGCATTTACTAAAAATGCAAAATTCAAAATGTAAAATTAAAAAAACCTTCAGGTTTCCGGAATGAGGAGAAACGAAGGTTTAGCATTTTGAATTTTGCATTTTGTATTTTGAATTCATTCAAAACCTTACATTTAATCTTCAAATTCAGACACATGAGAAGCATTTTCCTGCTATTATTTTTCATACCCATTATCGTTGTTGCCCAGGATAAAAAAATTACACTGGAAGACCTTTATAAAAAAGGCACATTCAGAGGTGAATTTGTTCCTGGCTTTATTTCTGAAACGGACGACAGTCTTTTTGATCCCGGCGATGTTGTTGATGAAAAAGGAAAAAAGATTGATACGAAAGATTATCAGGTAAGTGCGGATAAAAAAAGAATAATTTTCTTTAACGGACGGGAACCCATTTACAGAAGGTCTTCCAAATCGAATGTATATGTGTATGATGTAGATTCAAAGAAAACCGTTCTGTTGAATAAAGGCAAGGTGCTTCACCCCACTTTCTCTCCGGATGGCACCAGGCTGGCATATGTGTTTGATAACAACCTTTATTACTATGACCTGAGAACCGGCAATACAAAAGCCATCACCACTGATGGTAAATGGAATCATATCATAAACGGTAATTGCGACTGGGTTTATGAAGAGGAATTTGAATTTACCCGCGCTTATGAATGGAGTGAAGACGGAAGCTATATTGCTTATTACAAATTTGATGAATCCAATGTGAAGGAATATTCATTTACAATATATGATAATGAATATAATAAGCAATACAATTATAAATATCCAAAAGCAGGAGAAGACAATTCAAAGGTACAGATCCATATTTATAACCTGTCCACAGCGCAGGATGTAAAAGCAGAATACACCCAGGGCGATATATACATACCTCGAATTAAATGGACGCAAAACGATAATAAGCTTGTGGTTTACTGGATGAACCGGCACCAGGACCACCTGAAAATCTTACTAACTGATGCCTCTACAGGGAAGGCAGAGACCATGTACGAAGAAAAAAATAAATATTTTGTTGAGATCAATGACAACTGGTGGTTCCTCAAAAACGGGAAGGACTTTATGTTCACCAGCGATATGAATGGATATACACAACTTTATAATTACAGCATTGACGGAAAGAAAAAATACCAGATTTCAAAATTGAAATATGATGTGGCCAATGTTGAAGGAGTGGATGAAAAAAATAAGCTGGTTTACTATACGCTGGCTTATCCTGCACCAATGGACCGCAATTTGTTTGTAAGTGATTTTGAAGGAAAGAATACCTGGATGCTTACCAGTGGCACCGGCTGGCACAGGGTTGAGCTGAATGAAGACTTCTCGCGGTTTTATGATTTTTACTCCAATATCAACACACCACAGGTAGTAACCTTATACGATATTAAAAAAACGAAAAGGTCTGTGTCTGCAGTTAAAAACAAGGTGGTCAATGAAAGTGAGAAATTGAAAAATACCTTAAGCCATTATGCATTGGGTAAAGCTGAATTTATGAAAGTTCCCAATTCAAAAGGTGATACCCTCAATGGATGGATGCTGAAGCCTGCGGATTTTGATCCCTCCAAAAAATATCCTGTATTGTTTTGTAATTATGGCGGCCCCGGCTCGCAACAGGTAGCCAACCGTTTTGGCGCTGTAAGCATGTGGCACCAGATGCTGGCACAGAATGGATTCATTGTAGTTAGTGTCGACAATACGGGCACTGGTTTCCGTGGTGAGGAATTTAAAAAGAAAACCTATTTGCAACTGGGGAAATATGAAATTGAAGACCAGATAGATGCAGCAAAATACCTGGGCAACCTTTCTTTCATTGATAAAAACCGGATCGGCCATTGGGGATGGAGCTATGGTGGCTTTATGAGTTCACTGGCCATCACCAAGGGCGCAGATGTTTTTAAGGCGGCTGTTGCAGTGGCCCCGGTTACTTCATGGAGGTTCTATGATAATATCTATACTGAGCGTTATATGCGCACACCTCAGGAAAACCCTAAAGGATACGATGAGAATTCACCCATCAATTTTACTAATCTTATCAAAGGCAGGTATCTTATCATTCATGGAACTGCGGATGATAATGTGCATTTTCAGAACAGTGTTGAAATGATCAAAGCCCTTGTAAAAAGCAATGTTGATTTTGAAAGCGCTTATTATCCCAATAAAAACCATGGCATCAGTGGCCAGGCAGATAACACAACCTATCATTTGTACAGTAAGATGACCAGATGGTTGTACCAGAATTTAAGAGATAATACCGCGCCTGTAGGAGGAGAAAGCAAGGGAAACAAATCCTTTTGATCGAATTGTGAATAATTCAAAATTAAAAATTCAAAATCAAAAATCTTTACTAGTCCAAATTATAAACGACCTGACTTTGAACTTTGAACTGAATTCGCATTTGTTCCTATCTTCATTTAAATGAAAAAAATTGCAATTGCAATTACAGGCGCCAGCGGATCTGTTTATGCAAGACAGCTATTGCAAAAACTGGAACTTTTAAAAGACCAGGTGCAGGAGCTTTCCATTGTAATGACCGATAACGCTAAAGAGGTCTGGAGAACAGAACTGGGAGATGATCGCTTTGATCAGTTTTCAGCAAGATATTTTTCCACCAGGGATTTTAAAGCGCCTTTTGCTTCCGGCTCCGCCCAATATGATTCCATGATCATCATTCCCTGTTCCATGGGAACCATGGGAAGGATAGCGGCAGGCATTTCAAACGATCTCATTTCACGGGCTGGCGATGTAATGCTCAAGGAAAGAAAAAAACTGATCCTGGTGATCCGGGATACGCCCTATAATCTGGTGCACATACGCAATATGGAAACAATAACATTGGCGGGCGGTATCATCTGCCCCGCTTCACCCTCATTTTACAGCCAGCCAAAAGATCTGGAAGAAGCTGCAGCCACTGTTGTAGACCGTGTGATTGACCTGGCGGGACTGGAAAGAAATTCGTTCAGGTGGGGAGGGTGAGAAAAGCTGCGAGCTTTGAGCTGCGAGGCCTGCATGTATTCTTAAATAAAACCACTTGGGTCTTTACATCTCGCAGCTCATAGCTCGCCCCCTAAAGCTTACTTACCAAATTGCTTCCTGATCAAATTCAACGCACTTCCTGCTTTGAACCATTCTATCTGCTGTTCGTTATAGGTATGATTCAGTTTTACTTTGTCTGAGGTTCCATCCTTATGGTTCAATACCATGGTTAATTGCCGTGCAGGAGCAAATTCAGTTAATCCGTTAATGTCTATCACATCATCTTCCTGAACTTTATCATAATCTTCCTTATTGGCAAACGTTAAACCAAGCATTCCCTGTTTTTTCAGGTTGGTTTCATGAATTCGTGCAAAGCTTTTTACCACGATCACACGAACACCAAGATGCCTTGGTTCCATGGCAGCATGTTCCCTGGATGATCCCTCACCATAATTCTCATCTCCTATTACAATGGTTCCTAAATTAGCCGCTTTGTATCTCCTTGCTGTTGCAGGTACGGGTCCGTATTCACCTGTGATCAGGCTTTTAACGCTGTCCGTCTGACCATTGAAAAAGTTAACCGCACCAATCAGCATGTTATTTGAAATGTTATCAAGATGCCCTCTGTATTTCAACCAGGGTCCTGCCATGGAAATATGGTCGGTAGTACATTTTCCTCTAACCTTAATGAGTAAACGCAATCCCTTAAGGTCTGTACCTTCCCAGGCTTTAAAAGGTTCCAGTAATTGTAACCTTTGAGAATCGGAATTCACAACTACAGGAATGTCTTTCCCGTTTGCAGCGGGTGCCTGGTAACCTGCATCTTCCACCGCAAAGCCCTTTGGAGGAAGTTCATAACCTGTCGGCTCATCAAGCATCACTTCCTGGCCGTTTTCATTCAACAGTTTATCTTTTAGAGGATTGAACGATAACCGGCCTGCAATGGCATAGGCCGTTACAATCTCAGGTGATGCAACAAAGGCATGTGTTGAAGCCAGTCCGTCATTCCGCTTTGCAAAATTCCTGTTGAAAGAAGTAACGATCGTATTCTTTCTCGAAGGATCGTCTATATGTCTTGCCCACTGGCCTATACATGGCCCGCAGGCATTGGCGAGAATAACACCGCCTATTTCATTAAAAGTACCCAGATATCCATCTTTCTCAATGGTATACCTTACCAGTTCCGAACCGGGTGTAACCGTAAATTCGCTTCTGGTCTTTAATCCTTTTGTTTTAGCCTGTGCAGCAATTGAAGCGGAGCGGCTGATATCTTCATAGGAAGAATTGGTACAGGACCCTATCAGGGCAACTTCAATGGTATCAGGCCAACCGTTAGCTGCTACGGCTTCAGCCATTTTTGATATGGGTGTGGCCAGATCGGGTGTGAACGGACCGTTTACATGCGGCTCAAGTTCACTTAGATTGATCTCAACCAGCTGGTCGTAAAATTTTTCCGGATGTGCGTACACTTCCGAATCGGGACGAAGATGTTCCCTTACATCATCTGCAAGCCGGGCAACCTGTTCACGGTCGGTTGCTTTAAGATATGCCGACATTCTTTCATCGTAGGCAAACAAAGAACAGGTAGCTCCAATCTCTGCACCCATATTACAAATGGTTGCCTTACCCGTTGCACTCATGCTGTCTGCACCTTCACCAAAATATTCAACTACGGCACCTGTTCCGCCCTTAACGGTAAGGATACCGGCTACTTTCAGAATTACATCTTTTGGGGCGGTCCACCCACTCATTTTACCGGTGAGCTTAACCCCTATCAGTTTTGGCATTTTTAATTCCCATGGAAGACCGGCCATTACATCTACTGCGTCAGCGCCGCCCACACCAATGGCAATCATTCCTAACCCTCCCGCATTGGGAGTATGGGAATCGGTGCCTATCATCATTCCGCCGGGGAAGGCATAGTTTTCAAGAACCACCTGGTGAATGATACCGGCTCCCGGTTTCCAGAATCCTATTCCATATTTGTTGGATATGGAAGAAAGAAAATCATAAACTTCCCGGTTGGTGTCGATGGCTGTATTCAGATCCTCTACCGCACCCACCTTTGCCTGAATCAGGTGATCACAGTGAACGGTTGATGGAACAGCCACTCTTTCACGTCCGCAGGTATCAAATTGCAAAAGCGCCATTTGTGCTGTTGCATCCTGCATGGCTACGCGGTCGGGCGCAAAATCAACATAATCTTTGCCCCGCTCGTAAATTTTTGTAGCGGGTTTATAGCTGTGTGCATAAAGGATCTTTTCCGCCAGCGTTAAAGGCCGGTTCAACAGTTTTCTAGCCGCAGCCACTTTAAGAGGTAAATCACTATATACTTTCTTTATTAAATCCAGGTCAAAAAGCATAATCAAATATTTATGGTAGAGATTGCAGGGTAGTCTATACAGCCTTGCTTTAAAAGTTGTGCAAAGGTACTTAAAAACAGCGTAAGATTATACCCGGATGACTTCGCCGAATGACTAAAAAAATTTAAATTAGCGCTATGAACCGCTTCAAGAATTTCATAGAATGGCAGGCTTTCGGGGTACTTTCAGCCATTGGTGATAAAATGGGTATTGCTACCAGCCGGATAAGAATGTGGTTTATGTACACCTCTCTCTTAACATTGGGTTCCCCAATAGTAATTTATATGGTGCTTGCATTCTGGATGAATATTAAAAGATATATCCAGGCAAGAAGAAGAAATCCATTGAGGTATTTGTAAAGCTGCTATTGTTATCAGTCATGACTACAGCCTGGATATGGAATCTAAAATATTTAGTGAGCCTTGAATCAAAGCCCCCGACCTATCTTTCAAATAGCAATCAAAACACAAGCATCACCTGCTTCAGCAATCCCACATAATACAGGAAGTGACTTTTTTTCAATATCGGAACCTGCTTACTGCTGTACAATGGCAGGCACTTAAAGCCATAGCAAAAGAGGGTAAACTATACCGGCCAAATGCCAGGTTATTTATATCGAAACACAAATTAGGTACACCTTCCAATGTACAAAGATCACTGGAAGCTTTGCTGGCAAAAGAAATGATTTATAAGGAACAAGATAAGAAGGGTAATTATTATTGCGTTTATGATTGCTTTCTGGCAAGATGGCTGGAGCGGCTTTGAAAAATCAAAAACTAAGCTACAAGAAAAATTGAAAGCAAATTAGATGCAAATTGCAAAAAACACGCTATTTATTTCTTTTTCTCTTTTCCCTTATCAGTTCAATCACCGGGGGAAGAATGGAAAGTATGATGATACCGAAGATCACATAAGAAAAATTATCCTTGATCACGGGTATTCCTCCAAAGAAATAACCCAGGAAAAGGAAACTGGATATCCACAAAATACCTCCGATAACATTGTATGAAGCAAACTTTCTATAGCTCATGGTTCCTATGCCGGCAATAAACGGTGCAAATGTTCTTACTATTGGAACGAAGCGGGCGTAAATAATGGTCTTCCCCCCATATTTATCATAAAAGGACTGTGTTTTCTGTAAATATTCCTTTTTAAGAAAACGGTACCTGCCGCTAAAAGCCTTAGGTCCTATATACCTGCCTATATGATAATTCACCAGGTCCCCTGAAATAGCGGCAACGATCAAAAGAATGCACATCAGGAAAATATTCAACCCGCTTTCAGGGTTGGCGATGATAGCACCCGCAGCAAAAAGAAGTGAATCGCCGGGTAGAAATGGGGTTACCACAAAGCCGGTTTCAGCAAAGATGATCAGGAATAAAATAAGGTAGGTCCAGGTTTTGTAGTCGCTCACGATCCTTACAAGATGGTCATCAATATGAAGAATAAAATCAATTATAGCCTGGATAGCATCCATGGGTGTTATTTGAGTGGCCGCAAAAATAAAGAAGCCATACCAAACATCCCATTCCCGAATAATGATTAGGAAATTTTTACATACCCTGCTCTCATGTTCATGTAATGCTGATAAAACATAGTTTTAAGCCGGATTCTAAAAATTTCAAGTGCTGATGGAAGAGATCAGAAGATGCAAAGAACTGGCCGCCTTGTTTCTAAAGCTTGGCTTCATTGCTTTTGGAGGCCCGGTAGCTCATATTGCAATGATGCATAAAGAAGTTGTTGTTAAAAGAAAATGGATGGATGAACAACATTTTCTTGACCTTATTGGGGTTACCAATCTTATTCCCGGTCCAAACAGTACTGAAATTGCCATACATATCGGAAGGGAAAGGGCCGGCTGGAAGGGGCTACTGATTTCAGGATCCTGTTTTATTCTTCCTGCAGTAATCATTACCGGTTTTTTTGCCTGGCTTTACCATCGTTATGGAAGTTTACCCGATGTACAATCCTTTATCTATGGCATACAACCAGCCATAATTGCCATTATCCTTGCAGCCATTCTTCCTCTTGCCAAAAGATCCCTGAAGAACTTACAACTGGTAACCACCGGCATGCTGGTGCTTGTTGTATCCTTACTGGGAGTGAACGAAATCATTGCCATGTTTGGAGCCGGGTTATTTGCAGTTATCTGGTTCCTGCTGAAAAAGAACAGATCAGCAAACTCAATTCCTGTGATCCCTTTGATTCAAATCCAGCTATTCAGTTTTTTATCGGTTGCCAATACAAAAATTTTTTTGATCTTCCTCAAAGTTGGAGCCCTCCTGTACGGTAGCGGCTATGTATTATTTGCTTTCCTGGATGAAGAACTGGTGGAAACCGGACTATTATCACGAACAACATTGATAGATGCCATAGCCGTGGGACAATTCACACCCGGACCCGTTTTTTCATCTGTAACATTCATTGGCTATCAGCTCAATGGTTTTACCGGTGCTGCCATTGCAACCATAGCCATATTCCTTCCTTCTTTTCTTTTTGTTGCTTTATTAAATCCATTGGTCAGAAAGATGAGGAATTCAAAAATCTTTGCTGTATTTCTTGATGCCGTGAATGTGGCATCCATTGCCGTAATTATTTCGGTGTGTTATTACATGGGAAGAGAAACCATCACCGACTGGAGAACTGTAATAATTGCTTTATTGGCAATAACCGCAACCTTTCTTTTTAAGAATTTAAATAGTGCGTTTGTAATTATTGGTGGATCTGTTGTGGGATACCTGTTGCTATTGGTATAATAAGATAGCCTAGATCAATTCTTTAAGCTTTTCAATAACCAGATCCACTTCTTCCTTTGTATTGTATTTGCTAAATGAGAACCTGATGGTAATAAAATCATCATTCCTGTTCAACGCCTTCATTACATGAGAACCCACATCGGTACCGCTGCTGCAGGCGGAGCCACCGGAAGCGCAGATATTATTGATGTCAAGGTTCATCAGTAAAAATTCAGACCTTTCATTTTTGGGGAAACAGACACTTAATACGGTATAGAGCGATTCAGGAGCACTATTGAAACTGAGACCATCAAAATTCCTTTTCAGCTGATCCATCATATAATGTTTCAGATCATGGATATAGGTACTGCACTCCTCATAATCCCTCATAGCTATTTCAAGGGCCTTTGCAAATCCAACGATCCCGTAAACGTTTTCGGTACCTGCACGCATATTTCTTTCCTGACCGCCTCCAAAAATGAATGGTTTTATATTTACGTTTTCATTTACGTATAATATTCCTGATCCTTTCGGACCATGAAATTTATGGGCTGCCCCGGAAATAAAATGCACGTACCACCCGGACAGGTTCAACGGGTAATGTCCAACTGTTTGAACACAATCAGAATGAAAAATGGCAGCATATTTCCTGCAGATCTCTCCTACTGTTTGTACAGGCAGTAAAACACCGATCTCATTATTGGCATGCATCAGGGTGACCAGGCATTTTTTTCCTGCACCGGTAAATTCCTGCAACTGTTCTTCAAGACTTCTGAGGTCTACGTGCCCATCTTCCTGCAAGGCCACAAAACTAACCGAGATATTTTTTTCATGCCCATAGTGTTCCACCGTATGTAAAACAGCATGGTGCTCAATGGCCGATGTAATGATATGCGTACAACCCAGGTCGCGGATAGAAGCTGCAATAGCGGTATTATTACTTTCCGTTCCGCCACTGGTAAAGAATATGGTTCCGGGTTTTACACCTAGTATCCGGGCTATGCTTTTTCTGGCATTTTCAATAGCCAGCCTTGTTTCCCTTCCATAAGAATAAATTGAAGAAGGATTTCCAAAATGATCTGTCATATAGGGAAGCATGGCTTCCAGCACCTCCTTACCAAGAGCTGTGGTGGCCGCGTTATCAAAATAAACCCTCCGGTCAGCACCAACGGGTCTGTTCTCCTTTTTTAATCCATTCATGATAGTATCGTGCATAGCATTCGTTTTGCGTGGCAGAATTGATGGAGCCGGCTACCCGGCATGAGAAAGCCTTTGCAAAATAATAAGAAGTTTTTAACCCTGCCAGTATCCGGTATCATTAACTGCATTCCCTGATATCCTGCATCAGCCTTCTGGCGATATTGTTTGCAGTGGTTTCAAAATTGCTTTCCGCATAGATCCTGATAATGGGTTCTGTATTGGAAGTGCGTAAATGAACCCAGTCGGTATCAAACTCTATTTTAAGTCCATCTTCTGTATTGATAGGATTGTTCTTGTATTTTTTCCGGATCTTTTCAAATATGGGTTGCACATCTACACCATTCCCGAGCTCAATTTTATTCTTTGAAATGAAATAATCCGGGTAATTACCCCTGAAAGATTTCAATCCTTTTTTAAATCCTGCAAAATGAGAAAGGAATAAGGCTATACCTATCAATGCATCACGGCCATAATGAAAATCGGGTACTATGATCCCTCCATTTCCTTCTCCCCCAATCACTGCATTCACTTCTTTCATTTTTTTCACAACATTCACTTCACCCACAGCGGAAGGATAATAGGCACCGCCATTTTTCTGGGTAACTTCTTTCAGGGCCTTGGTGCTGCTCATATTACTAACCGTGTTACCCACCTTATTCATCAACATATAATCGGCTACTGCAACAAGCGTATACTCCTCTCCAAACATGCTCCCGTCTTCACATACAAAACAAAGCCGGTCCACATCGGGGTCAACGGCAATTCCAAAATCTGCTTTTTGTTTCACCACTTCATTACTCAGTGTATTCAGGTTCTCCGGTAAGGGTTCAGGATTATGTGCGAATTTACCATTCACCTCCCCATTGATCACGATCACTTCAGCAACGCCGAGCGCTTTTAAAAGCTGTGGCACGATCAGGGCGCCGGATGAGTTGATACAGTCAACCACAACTTTATACTCTTTTTCCTCAATGGCTTTACTGTTGATGAGATGATAACCAAGTACCAGGTCAATATGTTTTTGCAGCCAGGTATCGTTGAACGCTGTCTGCCCTAATTTATCTACTGCAGCAAATCCCAGTTCTTCATTGGCCGCGCGGGCTAATACTTCAGCACCCAGTTCCGCATCAATAAATTCACCGCGGCTATTCAATAATTTTAACGCATTCCATTCCTTTGGATTGTGACTTGCTGTAATGATGATTCCAGCATCGGCAGACTCGTGGGTTACTGCAAGTTCTACAGTTGGTGTAGTGGAAAGACCAAGGTCAGTTACATTTATTCCCAGACTAACCAGTGTGCTGGTTACAAGCTGACTCACCATTTCACCACTGATCCTTCCATCCCTGCCTACCACTATGCTGGTTGGGGAGGATTTATCTTCCCTTCTTTCTGCTATGATATTACCAAAAGCAGCGGTGAATTTTACGATATCTAATGCAGTTAATGATTCGCCCGGTTTTCCACCTATTGTTCCCCTGATACCGGATATACTCTTGATCAATGCCACAGTTCAAAAATTTAATCCCGAAAAAATCGGGAGGCAAAAATACGGTATTACTCTTTAAGGGTATTCATTGATAACAGGCCTTACCCTTTACTTTTGTAAAAAATTGGCAATGAAGGATTGGTACAAAGAATGGTTTAACTCTCCCTTTTATCATAAGCTTTATTTTGACAGGGATGAAAAGGAAGCACAGGGTTTTATAGAAAGAGTGATTCACCATCTTGATCCTCCTTCAGGCGCTGTAATGCTGGATGTAGCCTGTGGAAAGGGCAGGCATAGTAAGTTTTTGTCAGAACACGGTTATGATGTATCGGGGATAGATATTTCTTTTGAAAGTATTCATTATGCCAGGCAATTTGAAAATGATCGTCTCCATTTTTATCAGCACGACATGAGATTACCTGCCTGGATCAATTATTTTGATTACGCTTTCAACTTTTTTACCTCATTTGGCTACTTTAATACCAAAAGGGAACATGATGATGCTATAAGAACGCTGGCCAACAGCCTGAAACCAGGGGGCATGATACTGATCGATTATCTCAACGTTCATTTTGTGGAAGATCATCTTGTTCACAATGAAATCAAAAACATCGGCAGCACCCGGTACGAGATCCGCAGGTGGATGGACGATAGTCATTTTTATAAACGCATTCTCGTTACAGATCCTTCACTCACAAGTCCAATTGACTGCACAGAAAAGGTAGCCAAATTCAGCCTTGGCGATTTTACAGATATGCTTTCCTTTAATAAGCTGCAGGTGACAGAGGTTTTTGGCAACTACGACCTGAATCCATATCATGTAAGAAATACGCCACGGATGATCATCATAGCTAATAAGCCACTTGTTCAACCCGCTTCTGCCAGCTGATGGGTGAAACTTTGTTTTATTTCTTATTATGAACCAGCAGCCACTTTGCTGTTTCATAATAAGCACTTGTGATCTGGGTCATCTTTTTTTTGATGGAATCAACCTGACGGGAAGTGTAAGTTGTATTTGGATCGAGTACATGAACTTCCTCTCTATGGAAATTGATATTCTTTGTAAAATAAAAATCATTGGTCACCATCCCAATGCGTCCTTCGTCATGGTAAATAATAAAAGCACTGCTGTTAGTGGGCTGGCCACTCAGCAGATCCTTTCCTAATGTAGTATTGCTATAGTTTATACCCGCCAGGCCGGCAATGGTGGGCATAACATCGATCATAGAAACAACCTCTGTTCTTTTTTCAGGCTGCAAAATTGCGGGAGCATAAAACACCAGCGGAACGTGTTCTTCAGTGAGCCGTTCGCTGGTCCATACATCAGGATATATATTTCCTGCATTGCCCGAAACGCCATGATCTCCTATAAAAACAAAAATGGTATTGTTGAAATACTTTTCCTTTTTAGCTGCTTCAATAAATTTTTCAATGCAAAAATCAGCATAACGAAAAGCCTTGTATTCCTGCAGTGATTCAAAACCATTTTTTTCAAGCTCCGCTTTAGAAACCACCATTTTATCAAAAGCAGCTTTATCAGCTTCCGGAATGGTAAACGGCCGGTGATTGTCTGCGGTTTGCACTATAGCAAAAAATGGTTTATCCTGCTTTGCAAAAACTTCATTGGCCTCTAAAAAAAGATCCTTATCACTTATACCCCATACATCAACAGGCTTACTATCAAAATGGCCTTCCACATTCATTTGCACCCCTTCAATATTCCTGATCAATCCTTCAAAATTATTGAAGCTTGGACTCCCGCCCAGGAAATAGAATTTTTCATATCCTTCAAAATCATTGATGATGGTATGCTGATCCAGGGCATGCGGATTGCGGGTAGAAAACTTTGACAACTGAACATCCGGAGTACCTGTAATGGTTGCAAACAATCCTCTTGCGGTTGAAAAATGGGGTGTGAAACAGCGGTTAAAAAAAATACTGCTGTCCGCAATGGATTTAAAAAAAGGCGTTGTATTCAGTTTGTTCCCACTCAGGCTGCTTTTGTACATACTGAATGATTCACACATCACCAGAACTATGTTGGGCTGGTTATTGGTGGCAATTTCATTAGCTTTTATTTCACGCCTATAGCTGAACTCAGTATTGTTTAAACCCATCCATTCCTTCATCACCGGGAAATAAGTTCTTGCCGTTGTTTCATCATAATCGGTTCTCCGCAGCCTGAGCGTATAAAAGAAATTCTGAAGTGGGTTGAGGGCAAGAAAAGATTTAAAGCTATTGTTGAACTTAAAAGCTGCATTCCATTTTAGTGGCTCCATACCTGCGTTGCCATGCACAAAAAATGAAAAGAAAAATATAGCCGCTACAAACCATTTGCGTTTATACCTTATGCCCTTTCCATCGGTTTTATTAACAACGCTGACATGCATTTTGCGGAACATGTGCCTAAGTAACACAACTGCAATAAACAAACCCAGCAACATCCAGATGATGGGATAGGACTGCCACAGCATTTTAGCAGAAATTCCCGGATCTTCTACAAAATTCAATGCACTCGCGCCAAGCCGGGTCCGGTTATAGGAAAATGCTCCGAAATCTGCTGCAAAAAAGAAAATGATCAGAAAGGTCATGATCGCCAGGTACCAGGTCCAGATCTTCCGGTTGCGATTAGAATGAAATGGAGAAAAACCAGGGATCAGGCTGGCAATTATGATCGGTAAAAGAATTATACTGATCCAGCGCAGGTCGAACCTTAAACCCAGGAAAAAAGAGGGCAGCATATCGCTCCAGCTCTCTCCTTCGGGCATAAACGCCATGAGTGTGATCAGCCTGTATGACGTAAACATCATCAGGAAAATGATCAACAGGTTAAAAACCCATAATAAGGTTTTAGGCAGGCGGAAACGCAAGAGCATGTATGGCCAGATTGATTAAAGGAAAATGATATTGCAAAAAAACTAAATTTTAAGTGCAAACCAAGTAATTATTCGCTGAAGAAGGGAAGTTCTTCGCTTACTTTTGCCTGATGTTTTTTATGGCGGGTGAAATTTCATTTTTGGAAAAGCTGGTTGAATTGGATAAAGAAGTATTTATAAAGCTAAACAGTAGCTGGACCAATCCATTTTTTGACACAGTTCTTCCTTATTTCCGCAATTCTGTATTCTGGGCACCTCTGTATATTTTTATACTTGTTTTCATTACAACAAACTTTGGAAGGAAAGGCTGGTGGTGGAGTATTTGCTTCCTTTTAACAATTGCCATAACAGATATGACCGGTGCCCGCATCATTAAAGAAAATGTAGAAAGACTGAGACCCTGTTTTGATCCCGATATGGCAGGTCAGGTCCGGTTGCTGTTAAAACATTGCTCAGGCAGTTATAGTTTTATTTCCAATCATGCTGCCAATCATTTTGGTATTGCCACATTTTCATTTCTCACTTTTAAAGGAATACTCAAAAACTGGATGTACCTGGCTTTCGTATGGGCATTTTTCATTGCCTATGCCCAGGTGTATGTTGGTGTGCATTATCCACTTGATGCGCTGGGTGGAGCTGTTTTAGGTATAGTGATTGGTATACTTACCGCTTGGGGTTTTCATAAAAAATGGGGATCTTTTAATCTCGATAAACAATTAGCCTAAATGGAGATTTTTATTCTGGTGGTTTTGATCGTAATTAATGGATTGTTTACCATGTCAGAGATTGCCCTGGTCTCAGCCAGAAAAGCAAGGCTGGAAACAATGGCTGAAAAGGGCGACAAAAAAGCCGGCAATGCACTGCGGCTGGCCAATAACCCCGAGATATTTTTATCTGCAGCCCAGATAGGCATTACACTGATCGCCATTTTAACGGGTGTATACTCAGGAGAAACCTTCAGCCGTGACCTGCAGCCACTGGTTGAAAAAATTGAGCTATTTCAACCATATGCAGAAACCATTTCAACTACACTGATCGTAATTCTGGTTACATTTTTATCCATTGTGTTTGGTGAGCTCATTCCTAAAAGAATAGGCATGCTGAATGCCGAAGTAATTGCAAAGGGCGTGGCCTCACCTATGCGTGGCTTTGCCAGGCTAACCTACCCTATTGTGTGGTTATTGACCAGAACAAGTAACCTGATCTTTAAAATATTCAATATCCGCAATACAAAAGACGACAGTGTTACGGAAGACGAGATCAAAGCCATCATCATTGAAGGCACTGAATCAGGGTCTATTGAAGAAGAAGAAAAAGAACTTATCGAAAGAATATTTCACCTGGGCGACAGGAATATTACTTCACTGATGACCCACCGGAGTGATATCATCTGGTTTGATATGAACGACAACGAAGAAAGCATCAGGGAAAAGATCGTAAAAGAACCCCATTCAGTTTATCCCATCTGTGATGGCAGTATTGATAATATTAAGGGCATGGTTTCTATCAAGGATCTTTATATCATTGACGACTTTACCCTGTTCAGGGACATTGTGCAACCTGCCATGTTTGTTCCGGAAAATAATACGGCTTACCAGGTGATGGAAAAATTCAAGGAAACCAAAAAACATTCCTGTTTTATTGTGGATGAATATGGAAGCCTGCAGGGTATGATCACCCTCAATGATATTCTTGAGGCCATCGTAGGCGATATACCTCAAACCGGAATTGAAGATTACGAGATCATTGCAAGGGAAGATGGCACCTACCTTATTGATGCCCAGATTCCATTTTACGATTTCCTTAGCCGGTTTGGAAAAGCCGATTGGGCCAGTGAAGAAGAATATGGTTTTGATACGCTGGCAGGATGTATTTTACAGGAGATGGAACGCATTCCGCAAACCGGGGATAAAATGAAATGGAGAGGATTTGATTTTGAGATCATGGATATGGATGGCCACCGGATAGATAAGGTGCTGGCAAAACCAAGCCAGGAGATCATTGATGAAATGGAGGAGGCGTAATGGATTTTAGGACATGGCCACAGGGTGATACATAGTTTCTGATCCCCGAAAAAAACTAAATGAATATAAAACGCAACAAACGGCTTCATAAAGCTGTCATCATCATTCACTGCTTCATCGTTTTTCTTTTTCTGCTGGTTGCCCTTACACCATTTCTCAATCCCCACACATTCTGGTACATATCCCTGTTGGGAATGGTCTATCCTTTTCTGCTCCTTACCGTATGTATCTGCCTTTTTGTTGCGGCCGCACTCAGATCAAAATGGGTTATACTTCCCCTGGTGGCTTTGATATTAAGCTGGAAACAGGTTTCTGTGGTATGTGCATTCAGAACTCCGGAAACATTCAATATGGAAAAACCCGCAAACAGCTTAAGGATCCTGTCATGGAATGTGTCAAGGTGGACAGAAAAT
>CAMPIQ010000072.1 GCA_946886475.1 uncultured Chitinophagales bacterium
GTACAATTTCCGAAGTAAACCATAAAAGTACCTATCCCTTTAGAAAACTAAATTGTCCGACTATGAACCGTTTGAATCCTGCACTTAAAGGAATGACCACTTCCTTTTATTTCATCGCAAAAGACGATAAACGCTTCAATGCTCCTGTACCTGATCAGTACATAAGCTATGTTATGCCGGCACCGCTTTCATTGCCAGGCTCACAATCCTAGTTTTTTAATTCGACAGTTACCATCCAGTTATCCATTGAAAGATCAGACAGATCCAACATCGCAGACAGGCTATATGTAAAAGAAGAAATTATTATAAAACGGGTATCACGTTCAACATCCTAAGAAATAAACCAGATCCGGAATTCCTGAAAAACCTATCCAGCATCATTGAAAAGCTAAAGAACCAATAACCGGAAAGCCATATCCAACATCCCTTCAAAAAAACCAGCCGTTCGTAAAAAAAATTATCCGATCCTTAGAAAAACAAATGAAAATCCTGGTCCTTAAAAAGCCATTCTGAAATCCTTTCCATTGAAAAACTAAAAGATTCAGATCCTGGCAAAGAACCAAACAGCATTATCCTGAAAAATCATTTTTGTCTAAAATCCAAGGCACCTAGTTGACTAAGCCTTATTTAAAAAACTAAAAAGGACAAAATGAAAACATCTGTACACTTGAAAACTATTATTAACAAATACCTCGTTGCTTTAGCAACTGGTATGCTGCTTGCCTTCACCGGCGCAGCGCAAACCTATACCACTCAGGCCGATGGTAACTGGACGAGTCCGGGAACATGGGTAGGAGGTCAGGTGCCAGGCCGTAATATTGCTGCTGGCGTTGTGGTTAATATAAACCACGATGTAAACTTCAATGTGAACGGTGACCTGATCATCAATGGTACACTTAAAATAGTGGGTGATACCCTGAGATTTGGTGCTTCATGGACAAGAGATGTTACAGTGAACGCTACAGGTTTGCTTTACATTAAAAATGGTGGTTATCTCCAAGATCTTCCTTCTGCAGGAAATTCTATGACCGTAACCGGTCGTATATATTTTGAAAATGCAAAGGTTGCCATCTCAAAAGATTATATGGCCAGTAGCGGTGCATCCCGCATTTATAAATCTTCTACCATCAAAGTTGGTGAAGATTATTCCATGCAGGGCACCAGCACCAATCCAATAATTGACACCATTCAGAATTCTACAGTTGAAACCGGAATAACCAACGGTGGCATATTTGAATTGAAAGCATATGCTACTGTAAGGGTATTCAGTGCAAAGATCATTGCAAATGGCAGCAACCTGAAAGTATCGTCCACCAGTGCTTTCCAGGTTACTGGTGCCGGAAATAACTTCGGTTTCTCTATTCTAAAAGTTGAGAACGACCTTGATGTTGATGGAAACTGGGATGCCCGCATTGATGCTCATTGTATCGGCGGACAGATCACCGGAAACAACATGGCCGCGATCGATTTTACCAGAACGCAGGATTGTTCTGCAGGTGTTGAAGCCGGTACAGGCACCGCACCTGAACTTCAATTTAAAAATCCTGTATTAAAGAGAGGACAAGCCAATAAACAAGGCGCTGTTTACCGTTTTAGTAATGTAACGCCTGGTATTGATGCCGAGGTTGAGCTTAAAAAGTTTTCATCCAGCAAAATTGTTATGCAAAGCATTGACCTTGCAAGCATGGGATGGGACAAGGCTTTCCAACCTCAGTTTGGTATTCCCGGATTGGTACAACCCTGGCAGAATTGGTACATAGACTTCGAGATGACTTTCTATGAAGCAGGTACCAATAGAAAGCAAAGAGTTGCTAAAATGGACCTTACAGCGCTTGACGTTGATGGTGATGGTAATTCAATTACTGAATATGCTGTTTTTGAAACACCATCAAACATTATTTATTCAACGATTAGTTACCTCACCAACCAGTCAGCAGGTTTACTGGGACAAACATTTACATGTCCGCTTGATGCTTTGTCAAGTGCCCTTGTATCCTGTACGGCATGCGGCGGTGATGGTAAAGGCGGTATATGGAATATTGCTCCATGTACAGCATGCGATGCCGGCGGACTTATTTATGATGATTGCGACCATCCATATGATGGAGTGAATGGCAGCTCATTGTTAGGACCTGTAGAAAATTTCTTCAACATTGATACGCTTGCCACCCAGGTGATGGCAACCTACCAGTACGTAGATAAAGACAGGATCAGATTCAGATATGGTGCCAAATCCGGCGCAAAATCCAGTAATGGTTCAGGCGTTAGATTAAATTCACTATGGTTCCGTCAGTTCAGTATGACACCTCAGGTAGTATTACCTGTAAAGCTTACCAACTTTGCAGCTACATACGATAAGAAGAACGTAAAACTCAGCTGGACTGGTCATGAGGAAAATTTCAGCCATTATGTATTGCAACGCAGTGTTGATGGTAAAGAATTTGCTGATGTGACCACTGTATTTGCCACTAACAATGCAAATGCCGAAACGAACTACGCTTTTAAGGACATGAATGTATCATCCTCAACAGGCATGTTGTTCTACCGCTTACAGATGGTTGATAATACTAAAGAAGCTGCCAAGCTTTCGGAAGTAAAAGCCATCAGGTTAAGCAGGGAGCAGGACGAACTGAAACTGGCAACTTATCCCAACCCGGTTGTGGATCAGTTAAGAGTTACACTTCCATCAGCATGGCAGGGTAAACCTGTAATGATTGAATTGTATAACATCAATGGTGTAAGAATTCAGAACATTCAGCTGGGTGCAGCCAGCCAGACCGAAACGCTGGAAATCGGTAAACATTCAAAAGGTGTATACCTGGTTAAAGCAAGTTGTGAGAATGAAGTTGCACAGGAACGTATAATTAAAAATAGATAAATAACAAGGAGGGACCAGTTCCTGTACGGTTTTTTGGTCCTTCCTTTTCTTTAAAATCCAATTCTGATAAACAGGTGATCCTTACCGTGAGTATGGCCGTAGCTTTGAGGTGTAAGGGCTATTTGTGAACCAAAGAAATTTATTTAGTTATTTGCAAAATTTAATGAAGAAAACAACATAATCTTCCGCTTAAAACTTGCAGAAACAAAAAACATATTCTTTCTTTGTGTTCCACTCGAAACATCCTTAGAAAAGCCGGGAATATTCAAGAGCCTCTGAAAACCACAAGCCAAACCCTTTAGAAAAATTTAAATTAATCCCGACATGAAAACTTTTTACACTCCCAATTTTTGGAATGCTTCATTCCTTATTCCAAGACAGCATCTCCCTTTCATTTATTCAGAAAGCCTGGTGTAAGTTTTAATGCCTGATCAAATATTTCAGGCGTTCGATCAATCAAAATTTCATTGTGAATTGTTATCCGGAATGCCGGAAAACTATTGCAGTGCCCAACAAGATCCTTTACTTATTGATAATCCGAAATCTCATTCCTTAAAACCATTTAAAACATTTGAATAAATCTTCCGGTGTAAAAAGTGTAAGCCGAAAGATCCGCCTAAACAAAATCACTTTAAAGTCATGAAAAAATTTTATAAAAAGTATTTGTTTCTTTCCCTGGTGTTGATCATGTCTGGTCTCTTTTACCAGGCATCGGCAAATACTTTTACTGTAACCAATACTGCAGATTCAGGTCCGGGTTCTTTGCGCCAGGCCATACTGGATGCCAACAGTAATCCGGGAACAGATATCATTGTATTTAATATTGCAACAAGCGGCAATCTGTTTGAAGGATTGTCTCCATATACTTATGCTGTAATTGAATTGAATACGGCATTACCTACCATTACCGGTGCGGTTTTAATTGATGGTACCACACAAATGGATACCAATACGGATTCGAGTGCTTTACAAATTGTTGGTGTTGATGCTGTAAACATCGGCAGGATTGCTTTTCCTGATGTTTATATTGTACCCTCTTCAACATTTGTATTTCCAACTAATTCAACCGGCGTTTCCGGAAACGGGATCTCCATAGATGCGGCCAATGTTACCATTAAAGGAATAGCAATTTCCGGGTTTGGTAATACCAATACAAACGGGGGTACAGCTTCGGGTCATAGTGACATTTCCATTCTGCGTTCACCATCTGCCCGGATAGTGAATATCACTATCAGCAATTGTTTTATTTCATGTGATGCCAGAGGTATTTTGCCTGTATTGGCCCACCGTAAAACAACCGGGAACGGAATACTGGTAGCTGGTAATAATGAAACCGGTACTATCACAAACAATTACATTGCCTACTCAGGTACCTATGGTATTCACTTCAATGGTAATACTGATAATAATAGTGTAGGCCCGGCAAGTACAACGGTTGGCAACCGCAACTGGCTTGTATCCGGCAACAGAATTGTGGATGTTACAATAAATCCTACAATCAATATACTCACACGTGTTAACGACGGCATCACACTTATGAAATGCGTTGCATTCAGGGTGATCAATAATTATATTTCCAACCCCGAACAAATGGGAATAGACATCGGGTATAATTCCGATTCAAATTATGTTGCCAATAATACAATCAGCGGTTTTACAAAAACAAGCGCCATTCAGCTCCAGGCAGGGATCCGGATTGGACTTTGTTCTGAAAGTGATACACTTACCAAAAACATTATATCCAATAATACATCTTCAATATTTAAGGGAGGTATCTGGCTTGACAGGTCCACACTCACCCAGCCAGGCGTTATACTAAAGAACAATATCAACCACCTTATCAATGAAAATACAATAAACAATAATAATGGTTCAGGTATTGTTCTGAGTACAGCAGGGTCAGGCGACTGTTATAATAATACCATAACCCGTAATTCAATTTATGAAAATACGGGGTTAGGTATAGACCTTGATTTTGCAGGCACATCGGGTACCACTTCCATCAGTACCAATGACGACGGAGATGGTGATACCGGACCCAACCAGGTACAGAATTTTCCCATCCTGGATTCAGTAAGACGCTGGTCTGGAAACAGGATCGCTTTCTTTGGAAAAGCGCCTGCCGGCAGCAAACTTGAATTCTTTATAAGCGACGGGCAAACCAACCAGCATGGTGGCGTTACATTGAACTATGGTGAAGGCAAAACCTTTATTGGCGCTTCCATAGAAGGTTCAGCAGATGATTTTTCATCAGGCACCGCATCATATAATGTTGATGGAAATAATGAAACTATAAGTAATCTTTTCGCCATTGTGTTGCCATATACAGGTGTGATAGAAACAACGGAATCAATCACCTCAACTGCTACCATTGGAAAAAACACATCTGAATTCGGACCTATAATGGATGTGCAGATCCCACTTGCAGTAAACCTTTTCGGGTTCTCATCTACTTACAACAATAATAATATCAGGCTGAACTGGAAAGCGGCTTCAGATAATGACTTCCTGTATTTCGTTGTTGAACACAGTACGGATGGAAAGAAGTTTTCGCCGCTTGGTACTGTATATCCAAAAGGAATTGAAGAAATTTTCAGCTATAATTATTTGCACAATGATCTTACCGGTGGCAATCATTATTACAGGCTGAAGATGGTAAACAGTACAACTAAAACTACCTGGAGTTCTGTGGTTCACATTACTGCCAGGGAAGTAAAGGAAGAACTGTTGGTTAATACGGTTTTCAGGGACAAGGTAGAACTGCAGGTGAAATCAGCCATTGACCAGGATATGTCCATTCATTTATTTGACGGATCAGGAAAACTGGTGAAGTATGCTGAGGTAAAGATGTACAGGGGCAACAATTTTACCAGTCTTGATAACCTTGAAAATATGGCTCCCGGCATTTACATCCTTATGATAAAGAAAGGTAATGAATCAGTAACCAAAAAATTGATCAGACAATAACATAATTATCCAATAACAATGAAAACAACCATGTAATCCAATCCAATGACAAAACCAGTTAATCCGATCCAATGAATAAGACCAGTTGATCCGATCCCTGAAGAATCACCAATATCTTAAGAAAAAAACAAAACAGATCCAATTCCTGAATCAATCCATTATCCGGAGAAACCAATTTGGGATCCAAAACCTGGGAAGATCATTTAATTAAACTTAAATGACAAATATGTAGAGAAACTGTACCCAAACAAAGCGTACCCGATGCAACTGCAAAGGGTACCCTTTACCTTTTTCTTAGTTGAAATCAGGTTTTAGATCTATTAAAAAATTAGTCAGGAATTTAGAAACACAAACATCATGTATTCAGTAACAAAAAACATTATTTCAGCAATTTCCCTGGTATTGGTTATGTATACCGGGAATGCCCAGTTAACAATGGGAGGGTTTCATGCCAATTTTGGTATTGATGCCGATACCAGGTCTGGTTATCAGAAGTTCGGCCCGGCTGCAGCATCTGTTGGCGATGACTGGTTTTCTTTCCCGGGGCGTACCGGCAATGGCGTCATTGACACCACCGGTGCTGCTTATTACCGGTCGCAATTGCAGGCAGGACGTAATATCAGTTTTATTAAAACCATGTCGATGCCCGCATTTGCAAAAGTGAATGGCAAATTATGGATGGATGCCATTTACATACGCGACCATAGCATTGAGTATGGAAAGGATACCACCACATTCAAGGGAGGTGATAAGAACGGTCATAATCCCGCTACCTGGAATGGCAATATTTCCATGGTTCCGCCCAAAATAGATATCGTTGATGCCTATGCGCATTTTCGCAGGGACGGAGGAAGTGTAAATGATTCACTATGGTTCTTCAGTGGTGTAAGCACCCTTGGAGTTGAAGGCGACCGTTATTATGATATTGAGCTGTACAAAGGCGACCTTAATTATAATAAAAAGAACGGCGACTTTACCTCAGATGGATTGAGCACAGGTCATACCGAATGGATATTTGATCCACTTGGAAATATAATCCAGACGGGTGATCTTATCATTGCCGTTTCATACAAGGCAGGACAGGCGCCTGTTATCGATGTACGCATCTGGATAAGCCGCCTCACATTTAACCTTATCAGGCCAAGATTGTTCAAGTTCGGATCCGAGCTTGATGGAAATTTATTCGGAGGGTTTACTTCCATTTATTCAAAAGACGGTTCAACAAGTTTCGGATCGGGTATAGCCAATTTTACCAATGGTGCTATTGGAGATTCCACCTACTCAACACCATGGGGATCTACTGTAAAAAATACAGGATGGACATCCATGTACGAATCGCTCCATTTCATGGAAGTAGGTGTGAACTTTTCGAGAATAGGAATTGATCCTTCTGCATATATTACTACATTAGGAGCAGGTTGCAGAAAAATTTTCTCAACCCTGTTGATCAAATCAAGAGCTTCCAATTCATTTACATCAGCCCTTCATGATTTTGCTGGTCCCGTGAATTTTGGAGATATGCCTGCTTCCATGGATCTGGAAGTAAAAGCTGATACCATCACCTGTCAGAATGTAACTGCTAACCTTAGCGTGAATAATCCCAGTTCAATCGGATCCTATTCCTGGTCTACGCTGGACGGGAATATCCTGAGTGCCAATGATGATAATTCTGTTATAACTGTTAATAGAAAAGGAACCTATCATTTGCATACTACCATAGCTAAAGGTTGCCCTGTAGTACGAGTTGATAAGGTAAAAGTATTGGAAGATGATATTCAGCCTGTTGCTACAGCCGATATTACACTTACTGATGATGGACAAATACAATTAGTTGGTGGCGATACGGCAAAAAGCAATGCACTTACACCATTTGGAAAATCAAAAGGGTTGAAATGGGATTGGGCAGGTCCAAATGGATTTAACTCCAGGGAGCAAAGCCCGGTTATACAACTTGACTGGGTTTGGGGTAACTATAATCTTGCAATAACTGAAAACAGGAATGGCTGTGTAGCTAATGCTACGCTTGATATTTCATTCAGGAATATGCCTAAGAAGCCAACAGAGGAAATTGCTGCAGCGGAAGGAGATTATTTGTGGCAAAACGGTAACAAACTAACCCTGGTAACCACTCAGGAAAAGGAAACGAATGGTACCGTAGTTATTATTGGTGCAAATGGTCAGATTTTAGGAAAAAGCGTTGTAAATTTAAACAAAGGCAGAAATCAGATCGCATTACCTGTTCAAAAGACAAACCAGCTAAAGGTTGTAACCCTATACCTGGATAATGAGAAGATGGTAATCCGCAAAACAATTTTTTAAGATCCCAGGGATCACATAATACTAAAACCGCCATTCTAAAATGGTACTAGCCAGGTCCGGATTCGGGCCTGGTTTTATTTATTTAATAGCCAGAGGTGCCCGGGCCAGCCTGGCATACCTGATCATGAAATGAGAGCTGTGGATACCGACAAAGCAGGAAAGGGAGTCAGAGATCTGCGCATGATGGCCTATGGATAAAAAAAATCCTTCCGCTAAAGCGGAAGGACATTATGATAAGGCGTATAATTTTTCCGTATTGCTTTCATGGACAACGGACGCCTGGTTTTTTAAAGGATTGGATAAAATCTTTCAGTGGATCTGGATACCCTGGTTTAAATGGTTAATCGTTGTTCGTAAAAACTGGAATTGGATCTTATTCTTTGGTTTTTTAAGGATTGGAATCGATCAGCCACAAAATTAATCTTCACATAACGCATTTGCAATGCGCAATTATACTAATTATTGATCAGTGAAAACACTTACGGAGAAAGTTTTAAATTATCCATACCTGCTCCGCAAATAACTAAAATAACATAAGGCCCATTGTGGACCGCTTTAAGCAGGCAACAAAAAAATATGCAGTTGTATTAAAATCAGTGCAAATTATTTGATAAGTGTATGTCAATAAAGTTGTATGAGCATATACACTTATTATGATATCCCATTCTGTACAATTCCTGAAATTGGTACAAAAAAAAAGGGCCAGAATAGAAATTCAGCCCCGTTTTAAAATCCAATATCCTATGAAAAACCGAGACTAAAGTAAGGGGCAGATCTGGACGGTGCAATAGGGAAACTACGTTAAGAATAAAATGTGGAAAACTAAGAGAATCAAAAGGATAGGTCAAAATATGGAACCCGCGTCCCACATGGCTTTCCCATTGTAAATTTAAATTTGGTTTATAATATAAACTAGTTTAAGTTTGTTTTTTCAGAGGATGATTGAACCTGTTTCTGCTTATTTATGATCAAATACCGTTGGCATCCTTAGTTTAAACCAGTAACCTGACCAGTGAACATCTATAACTGCTGTTATGAAGAAGATATTATGTTTTTTATGCCTGCTTACTGTAACTCTGAGTGCATTTGCCCAATTGAAAGTGACCGGAAAGGTTAAAGACGCAAAGGGCAATGGTATAAGAGGCGCGAATATTACCCTGAAAGACACTTATGATGGTGCCACTACCGACAGCCTCGGAATGTTTTCATTTTCAACATCGGAGAAAGGAGAGATGATACTGGTTATTTCCGCGGTGGGCTATAAGGGAATTGAACAGAAGATCACGCTGAATGGTGTAGTACCCCCAATTACCGTTGAATTGAAGGAGGAGATCAGTGAAATGAAAGCAGTGGTGATCACGGCAGGGTCGTTTGAGGCGAGTGACCGTAAACGGGCTGCGGTTGTTTTGAACTCTATTGATGTGGTGACCACCGCAAGTGCCAATGGTGATATCACCAGTGCTTTAAAAACACTGCCAGGCGCACAACAGGTTGGGGAGTCAGAAGGCCTTTTTGTAAGAGGCGGTACGGCTGCGGAAACTAAAATATTTATTGATGGTACCCTGGTAAACCGTTTCTTTTTCAGTTCAGGTCCAAATATGGCTGGTTATGGCAGGTTCAATCCATTTTTATTTAAGGGAACAATTTTCAGTTCTGGTGGTTACTCGGCTTTGTACGGCCAGGCGCTTTCTTCTGCTGTGATCCTGGAATCCATTGATCTCCCAGATCAGACATCTGCAGCGCTTGGCATATCAATGTTAAGTATCAATGGCGGATACCAACACCTGAATAAAAAGAAGACTGCTTCCTGGGGTATCAATGTTAATTATACCAACCTGGGTCTTGCTTTTGCTGTTTTGAAACAAAAGCAGGATTATTTTCAAACACCTTCCATTCTTAACAGTGAAGCGAATTTCAGGATCAAAACTTCCTCAACAGGCATGTTGAAATATTACGGTGTATTGAGCAGCAATATGCTTGGGTTCACCACACCCAGCCTGGATTCAACAGGATATTTTGATCAGTTTTCTCTTAATAACCTTTATACCTATCACAACCTGTCATGGAAAGAAAGGATCAGCACCTACTGGAAATTCAATGCAGGCATTTCCTATTCAAATAACCGTGATGAAATTAATGGTGGTATGCGCGATGCCAACGACAGGGAAGTTACACTGGGTGGACTTGAATTCAGGAAATTCAGTTTACAACCTGTAGGGAACTACATAAATGCGAGGGCAGTGTTTGAAAGAAGGCTCTCCGGACTCAGTGCTATCCGTTTTGGAAGCGAATACAATTACAGTAAGGACAAAACCACTTTCAGGGATCACAACAACAATACTTATACATCTACACTCAACGAACATGTAAATTCATTCTTTGCGGAATCTGACATCTATATCACCAATGATATGGCTGCAAAACTGGGTACCCGCATAGAACATTCTGATCAACTTGATAAGTTTAATATCGCGCCGCGTTTATCGCTGGCATATAAACTTGGAACCGGTAGCCAGGCATCACTTGCCTATGGAATATTTTATCAGAATCCGGAAACACAATACCTGCCCTCTTCCCAACAGCTGGATTTTTCAAAAGCTACGCATTACATAGCCCAGTATCAGAAAACCACTGCATTGAGGGTATTCCGTACAGAAATATTTTATAAGAAATATGATCACCTGCTAAAAACAGGGTTCAGCAATGGCAGGGAGGGGGTGGCCCTGAATAATAATGGTTATGGCGATGCAAAAGGGTTTGAGTTTTTCTGGCGGGATAAGAAATCAATAAAGAATTTAGATTACTGGATATCTTATTCTTACCTGGATACAAAAAGAGATTTTTTGAACTTTCCATTTGCCATCACACCCAGCTTCGCAGCAAAGCATACAGCCAACATTGTGCTTAAAAAATTTGTACTGCCATGGAAAACCGGGTTCAATGCAGCGTATAACTATGCAAGCAGCCGCCCATATTATAATATTTCATGGGATGGCACACAATATGAATTTACAGATATGGGCAGGGTGCCGGACTATCACAACGTGAGCTTTAGTCTTAACTATATACCAACCATTGGAAAGCAAGATGCAAAGAGTTTTGCAGTGTATGTATTATCGGTGAGTAATATTCTGAATCTCAAACAAACATATGGTTACCAGTATTCATCCAATGGTTTACGCAAGGAAGCGATCATACCACCTTCTAGGATGTTCATTTTCATTGGCGCCTTCTTCAGTTTTGGTATAGACCGTACTGAAGATGCAATCAATAATAACCTTTAAATAAACAAAAAATGAATTACCAGCCAACCCCTCCGGGGAAAGATCCTCAACTCTGGATGCTTGCAAAACGCAGGGCCAGCTTTAAAAGGCATTTTGCCACTTATTTTATCATCAATATTTTTCTTTGGGTATTGTGGGCTTTAACAGGTACTGACCGCGATGGTTCGGGTATACCCTGGCCTGCATGGACATCCTTTGGCTGGGGCATTGGATTGTTCTTTCATTATCTGGGTGCTTATTCAGGAACAAATAACGTGGAGAGGGAGTATGAGAAAATTCAAAATCAAAATAAAATTTAAATCAACCGGTATGAAAAAGATCATTTTATCACTGGCTTCTTTTGGTTGTTTACTTGCCGTGTCGGCGCAAACTGAGAAGTATACAAAAGCCATGACAGAGAAAGTGGCCGCCATAGATACAACATGGGAAACTGAAAAATTAAAAGAACTCTCCGCAGCATTTGAAAGAATCGCGCTGGCAGAAAAAACCCAGTGGCACCCTTATTATTATGCAGCGCTGGCACAGGTGAATGCCGGATTGTCGATGAGCATGTCGGGTGCCCTGCCTGCAGATAAAGCAGATCCAATTGCTGATAAGGCAGAAGAATTGATTGGAAAAGCGGAAATGTTGAGCAAGGACAATTCAGAAATATTTATTATAAAAAAAATGATCACCAATCTGCGGATGGCCCCGGGTGAAATGTCACGCTATATGAAATATGGCCCGGAAGGTGCAACGGCCCTGGAGATGGCAAGAATTTTAAATCCTGAAAACCCACGGGTTTATTTGCTTGAAGCACAGGATAAATTTTTTACTCCTGAGCAGTTTGGAGGAAGTAAAACCGAAGCCCGGAAATTATTTGAAGAGGCACAAAAAAAGTTTGAAGCGTATAAGCCTGCCAATGCCTTGGATCCGGATTGGGGCAGGTCAACGGTTAAGTACTTTTTAAACGAGATCAAATAATTAAATGATCCTGCTGTTAACAGCAGCACCTTTTATACTTATGCAAGAAAATTTTTCACCTCAGCAAAGCCTGGACCTGATCCGGGATATGATCAACAAAACCAAATCCAATCTTGAAGAGAACAGGTTTTATTTTTTATTATGGGGGTGGTTAAGTTTTGCTGCTATCATAGGTCAGTTTGTATTAAAAGTGATCCTGGAATACGAAAGGCATTACATGGTATGGTTGCTTACCATACCTGCAGCTATCATTACTGTTATTTATTCTGCACGGCGCCACAAAGCTCCTGCTGTTAAAACCTATGTTGGTGAGAGTATGTCTCATTTATGGACCGGTGTTGGTATCAGTTTTTTTATTCTGAGCCTGGTAATTACAAATTCACCCGGAGGCTGGCTTAACGCCTGGCCTCTTTTTATTTTATTCTATGGACTTGGCACATTTGTTTCGGGTAGGATACTGCATTTTAGTCCATTGGTAATTGGAGGTATTTTCAACTGGGTTCTGGCCATCATTTCTATATTCGTTCACTTCGACTATCAGCTCCTGCTTGCTGCAGGCGCCATTCTTACCAGTTATATCATTCCCGGCCATTTATTGGGACATCACAAAAACTGATCATGGAAGAAAAAAATATCAGCGGACAGGAAAGCCTTGAGATCATCAGGCAGATGATACAAACAGCCAAGAACGAACAAAAGGATAATGGCATTGGATGGATTGTATGGGGCTGGCTATTGTTCATGGCTTCAACATTTACTTTGATCAATGCCTATACCAACTGGATGAATACATTTTTTTTCTGGAATGTATTTGGATGTATCACCCTCGTATTACTACTATATGAAACATGGATAGCATTGTCAGGCAAATCAAAGGCACCGGTAAAAACCTATACAAATGAATTGTTCAGAAAACTGAATACGGGATTTTTCATTTCACTAATGCTGATCATTTTTTCAATGAATCTTGGTGTACCTCCAACCAGGGGTTTTGCTTTGTTGCTTGGTTTGTATGGTTTCTGGATACTTATATATGGAGCAGTTTTGAATTTTAAGCCATCCATCATCGGCGCTTATATCACCTGGGGCTTTGCATTTGGTTCTTTATTTGTTTACGACTTCCGGGTTACCATGTTATTACATGCACTGGCAGTGCTGTTTGGTTACATTATTCCAGGGCATATTGCCTATAAAGAATTTAATAAAGTAGAGGAGGTAGAGAAATCAAGTGTTTAAAGATCTGGATCCCATATTGCATTCACAGTTAAGGCTGGCAGTAATGAGTCTTCTTATCAGCGTTAAAGAAGCCGAATTCACTTTTATCAGGGAGAAAACAAATTCTACCGCCGGTAATCTTTCTGTTCAGATCCAAAAGTTAAAGGATGCCGGCTATATTGACGTTCTTAAACAATTCAAGGATAATTATCCGCAAACCATTTGTAAGATCACACCGGTCGGGATCAGGGCATTTGAAAATTATGTTGATAATTTAAAATCCTACCTGAACAGGTAATACCAAGGGGTTTTGACTATTTTTCGATTTGAATGAACGAAGTGATACAGGTTGCACATCTCTCAAAAGCATTTGCCGAAGTAAAAGCAGTAGATGATCTTTCTTTTTCAGTGAAGGAGGGAGAGGTCTATGGCTTTCTCGGACAAAATGGTGCCGGTAAATCAACCACCATCAGAATGCTGCTCAGTCTCGTAAAACCGGGATCTGGTTCCATCCATATGTTTGGTAAAGATCTGAAGGATCACCGCAAACTAATATTACGGAACATTGGGGCTATCATTGAAAAACCAGACCTGTACAAATACCTGACAGCTTATGAAAACCTGAAGATCATGTCAAGGTTAAGCGGATTACAACCGGACAAAAAAGATTTGATGGATCAGTTACAAAGAACAGGCATTGCAGACAGGGCCCATAGCCGGGTGAAGACATTTTCCCAGGGTATGAAACAAAGGCTGGGTATTGCCTGCGCTTTGATCCATAAACCCGAACTGATCATTTTAGATGAGCCAACAAACGGTCTTGATCCCCAGGGAATAGCTGAAGTAAGAAATCTGATACTTCATTTAAGCAGGGAAGAGAAAAAAACCATTTTTGTTTCTTCCCACCTTTTGAGTGAGATTGAACTGGTGGCCGATTCCATGCTTATCATTGACAAGGGAAGGAAAATTGCTGAGGGAAGGGTTTCAGATCTCCTGAATCCGGCCGATACTCTTGTACAGGTGATTACTGATGATGACCAGACTGCAAGCGATCTTCTGAGTCAGTCTGCCTGGGGTAAATACATGCAGGAGGGTAAGCCAATAACTTTCCGTATGCATAAAAATGATATTCCGGACCTTACCAGGTTTTTGGTTGAAAAAAATATCAGTGTCTTTTCAATACAGCCAAAACATTCTCTGGAAGATTATTTTCTTTCACTCACAACAGATAGTCAGCATGTGGCAGCTTACCGCAATTGAATTATTCAAAATATTCAAAAAGCCAAGAACCTATATTGCCTTTGCAGCCATTGCAGCCATTGTATTACTGGTGCAACTGGCATTGTATAAGGATGGGGAAACCTATCTTGACTTCATGATGCTTTCTATTAAAGGTTCTTTCATAATAGAAGGCAATAAAATAAACGGATACCTGGTATTTTATATCATTCTTCAGACACTATTGATGCATGTTCCATTGTTGATTTCACTGGTTGCGGGCGACATGATAGCAGGTGAGGCCAATATGGGTACCCTGCGGCTGATCACGTCCAAACCTATTTCGCGCACCCATCTGATGATCAGTAAATTCATGGCAACCTGTATCTACACCATTTTACTGCTAACTTTTATGGCCCTGATTGGCCTTGGCGGCTCGCTGTTCCTGTTTGGTACCAGCGACCTGATGGTATTTAAATCGGATATGCTTGTTTTGATCGACCGGAATGATGTAATGTGGCGTTATGTATTGGCGTATGGCTTTGCCGCCATAGCCATGTTCACAGTTGCCGCACTGGCTTTTTTATTTTCTGTTTTTGCGGATAATTCAATTGGTCCTATTATAGCTGCCATGAGCGTGATCATTCTGTTTACCATACTCACCACCATGGATATTCCTTTCTTCAACCAGATAAAACCTTTTTTATTTACCAACCATATGCTCAACTGGAAAGGCTTCTTTGACCGTCCGGTAGATTATGGGGAAGTGTTAAAATCAACACTGGTACTGGTTGGACACATCGTATTTTTTGTTTCTTTGGCTATCTATAGTTTCCGTAAAAAGGACATCCTTTCTTAACTGAATGTATGAAGTGGTTATTGATCATTCCTGTGTTTGCAATGTTGGGTATGCCGGTATTTGGCCAGGATGCCGTGGAACTGGTAAATAAAGTAAAAGCAAAGCTGGAAAAGGTAAACGATTATCAGGCTAAGGCCAGAATGAAGATGGATGTTTCTTTTATTGATGCACCCCCCTCAAAAATTGTGGTTTATTACAAACGTCCCGATAAATTCAAAGTAAAGAAAGATGGTGGCATCTCCATCCTGCCTAAAGGCGGCATCAGCATCAATCCCGGCAGCCTGCTTGCCGGTTCATCTTACGATGTGATAGACAAAAATGACAGTATCCTGAATGGAGTAAGCACCAGGGTGGTAAAATTATTGCCTGCAGATGAAAACGGCGAAGTTGTTTTAACCACTTTATATATTGATGAAAGAAACCTGGTTGTGAAAAAAGCGGTGGTCAATACAAGAGAAAGCGGTACCTATGAAATTGAAATGAGTTATGGTAAGTACATGGATTGGGGATTGCCGGATAAGGTGATCTTTTCCTTTAATACCAAAGATTATAAGCTGCCTAAGGGCATCACCTTTGAATATGAAAAAGGCGGTGCGAGGAAAGAGGAGACCCTTAAAAATAAAAAAGGAAAGGTAGAGATCCTTTATTCCTCTTATGTTATTAATAAAGGAATAGACAACAAGATATTTGAAAAATCTGATTAACGGTCCCTGTCAATGGTATCGTCTATTTTTTCATCCTCCACATTTTTCAATACTTCTGCAGTGATCTTTCTCAATGGGTTTTTATTGCGTTCTTCATAATCATTTCTTCTGTTGATGATGTCCACGCATTCAAAAACAGCAGTTGTAAAAGAAGTGGAGTCAGCTTTATTTTTTCCGGCAATGTCAAAAGCCGTTCCATGATCCGGCGAGGTTCTTACGAAAGAAAGACCTGCCGTATAATTTACGCCCTCACCAAAGGCAATGGTCTTGAATGGAATCAGTCCCTGGTCGTGGTACATGGCCAGTACGGCATCAAATTGCAGATAGTTTCTTTTGGCAAAGAAGGCATCGGCGCTGTAAGGGCCGAATACAAGCATATTTTGCTTCGCTTCTTTCAGGGCAGGTTTGATCACCTGTTCTTCTTCATTACCTATTAAACCTTCATCGCCTGCGTGCGGGTTGAGTCCAAGCACAGCGATCTTTGGTTTATCAATTCCAAAATCTTTACGTAGGCTTTTATGCAACAGGTCAAGTTTTGAAAGAATAGCAGCTTTGGTTACCTGTTGGGCCACGCTGGCAACAGGAAGGTGTTCGGTAACCAGGGCCACTCTTATATTATCTGCATAGAGCAGCATTAAAACATCTTTTGCCCCGGCCACATCTTTTAAAAAGGGCGTATGACCGGTATAATTAAAATCAGGTGATTGCACGTTTTTCTTATGGATTGGTGCCGTAACCAGGCCTTTGATATGGCCGGCCTTTAAAGCATCTGCCGCAGCCATAAGTGAGATCACGGCATATTTACCCCCCACATCATTCAATTGTCCCGGATTGATCACAATTTCTTCTTCCCAGCAGTTATATATATTGATCTGCCTTGGATTGACCTTTGTAAAATCCTTGATGCTCTGGTAATTAAAATGGGCATCAGGAATGGCCTTCTTATAAAAATTGATCAGTTTATTGGAAGCAAAGATCACTGGTGTGCATTGGTCAAGAATCCTGTGATCTGAAAAGGTTTTAATAATCAGTTCTGTTCCGATCCCATTTATATCCCCGCAGGTGATTCCAATTATTGGTTTATTCATGGCCAAATTTCGGTAAATAAAAGAAAACTAGTAGAGATGAATAGAACATTCTATGTATCAACGTACTAATTCAGCCAAATCTACTATTGGCGGGTATTTGAATTATAAGGAAGTTTGAAGG
>CAMPIQ010000073.1 GCA_946886475.1 uncultured Chitinophagales bacterium
AAAGAATAACCGGTACTAATTTTTTAAATTTTAAATTTCTCATCCGTCCATTTCACCTGCAATCAGATTCAATGATGACAACACAATAATGGCATCGCTCAACATGGAGCCTTTTACCATTTCCTCATAGGCCTGGTAATATATAAAACATGGCCTGCGGAAATGTAAGCGATAAGGAGTTCTGCCTCCATCGCTGATCAGATAAAATCCAAGTTCGCCATTGCCACCTTCTACTGAATGATAAACCTCACCCGGCGGAATATCTATTTCTCCCATTATGATCTTGAAATGGTAGATCAGTGCTTCCATTTTTGTATACACATCCTTCTTCTCCGGCAGGTAATATTCCGGAACATCGGCATGGAAAAGAGTTGCTTCTTCTCCCTTGAATTCCTGTATCTTTTTATAAGCCTGTTCAATGATCTTTAAGGACTCCCACATTTCCTGGTTCCGCACAAGAAAACGGTCGTAGGTATCTCCTGTTTTTCCAACCGGAATATTAAAATCAAAATCCTGATAACTACTGTATGGAGTGTGTACCCGCACATCATAATCAACTCCGGCGGCACGAAGGTTTGGACCCGTAAATCCATAATTCAATGCACGCTCTGCACTGATGGGTCCTGTGCCAATGGTACGTTCCATGAAAATGCGGTTACGTGTGAACAGATTTTCAAACTCACGTAACACATCAGGATATTCCTTCAGGAATTTTTCAAGCTTGGTAAATGCGATATCATTGAAATCTCTTTCAAATCCGCCAATGCGGCCAATGTTGGTTGTAAGCCTTGAACCGCACACCTCTTCCCAGATTTCGTAGATCAGTTCACGGTATTGCATTACATAAAGGAAACCTGTGAAGGCACCGGTATCAACACCAATAACAGAATTACAAATGAGATGATCCGCAATTCTTGCCAGCTCCATGATCACCACACGCAGGTAGTCTACACGTTTTGGCGTTTGAATACCCAGCAATTTTTCGCAGGTCATATGCCAACCCATATTATTGATGGGTGCAGAGCAGTAATTCAAGCGATCGGTAAGTGGAGTGATCTGGTAAAGTGGTCTTCTTTCAGCAATCTTTTCAAATGCACGATGGATATAACCAACGGTTTGTTCAGCTGAAACAATTTTTTCTCCATCCAGCTCAAGTATATTCTGAAACACACCATGTGTAGCCGGATGCGTGGGACCCAGGTTAATGGTGGTTGTTTGTTTGCCGATACTGCCTTCGGGCAGGTCAATATGTTTTTCTGTTATGCTCATGTCATGACTGCAAATAGCAGTGAATGATTTTTATTTTATTTTGTTTGAATTGCAATTGTATTTCCATTCGCAATTCTGCTTTGATTTTCAAATATTCATATCTATCAGCAACCGGATCCCTGGTGGATCAAAGGTCATAGGGTTTACAGGGTTCCCCTGTTCTCTTGTTCATCTGTTCCATGTATGATATCCCCCTGGTCCATTTCCGGAATCTGTTTCGGAGCGCCATCGGCCTGCCTGTTTCCAAAATCAAAGCTGCCGCCTCTGCCAAACATTTCATCGTCTTTGTCAATCCTGCTCTGGTCTTCCAACGGAAACTCTTTGCGCTGGGGGAAATAATCCATTTCCTCCACATTCATTATCCGTTTCAGATTAGGATGCCCTACAAAATTGACCCCGTAAAAATCATAGGCTTCTCTTTCCTGCCAGTTGGCAGAAGAAAAAATGCCCGTTAACGTATTTACATCCGGCTGATTGATTCCCGTAAAAACTTTGAACCGGATACGCACATTATCCACCAGGTTGTGAAGATGATAAACAACCGCCAGTTCCCTTCCCTGATAAGCAGGATAATGAACAACAGTAAGGTCTGTAAGAAACCGGAACTTCAATTCTTCCTCCTCATACAAAAAACTGATGACATCGGTATTCAGTTCTTTTGGTGCCTCAAAACTGAGCATCCCATAGGGTTCCTCAAATCCGGACACCTTATCATTGAATTTTTCAGTTAGTTTTTGCTGTATCTGTTGGTTCGTCAAAGCCATAATATTAGCTGCGGACTTTTAACTGCGGACTGTTCAGCAGAAATTGTGGTAACTGCCAGTGTCCGGTGTATTATTGAATTCCGTATGAGTTTAATAATTGTTTATAATGTTCACTGTTCCTCCTGCGCACGCTTTCATTACCCACAAGTTCCTGCACTTTGATGATTCCGTCAATAATGGCCTCCGGGCGGGGAGGGCATCCCGGCACATACACATCCACAGGCACCACCTGGTCTATTCCCTGCAACACACTATAACTGTCAAAGATGCCTCCGCTGCAGGCACAGGCTCCAACGGCCATCACCCACCTGGGTTCTGCCATTTGCAGGTATACCTGTTTTACAACCGGCCCCATCTTTTTTGCAATGGTTCCCATTACCATAAGGAGATCGCACTGACGTGGTGAAAAGCCAAGACGTTCTGAACCGAATCGTGAAAGATCGTAGTGAGATGCCATGGTAGCCATGAATTCGATCCCACAGCATGAGGTGGCGAAAGGCAGGGGCCAGATCGAATTTTTTCTTGCCAGACCAACCACATCGCTGAATTTAGCGGCAAAAAAACCTTCACCCTGGTAACCATCAGGCATACTCGTAATGCTGATATCCTTTTCCAGGCCTTTTTCTTTTATATTAAATGATACAGGACGTGCCATAATACCCCCTGTTCCCCTGAAGGAGAACTTAGATCCATGAAACTTAAATCACTTTCAAAGAAAATTTCATGAATCATTTTTTTAAGGTTAAAAAAATAATTTCTTCTTAAGTTGTACAATCACCTTACCAATATATTCAAGAACTATTTTGTGTAAAGAACCAACACCGGCCCAGGTTCCCCTGGATATGGGCTTTAATCTTCCCACTTCAACGCACCCTTCTTTACAATGTAGATAAATCCACAGGCAAAGAAAGAAACGAACATAAATACAGCCCAAAAACCGCTCCAACCAAGCCCTTTGAAATTAACTGCATAAGGATAGAAAAAAATCACTTCCACATCAAACAAAACGAAAAGAATGGCAACCAGGAAATACTTGATGGCCATAGGCTGGCGTGCCTGGCCATGGGTTTCGATCCCGCTTGTAAAATTCTGAAGCTTATCGGTTGTTTGACGCTTAGGCCCCAATAAATGGGTAACAAACATTAAGAAGGCTATCAATCCAACTACCAGCACAACCTGGAGTGCAACAGGAATGTAACTTCCCGCACTGTTTATATCTGTAACTGTTTTAGTTAGATCTGTTTGTAATAACTGGAACATAGTCTTTCAAATGGGCAGGCAAAAATAAGCCAGTCTGCTCAACTTTCAGTTAATATTTAACCTGAGATTTGTCAATAAAAAAAGCCTTCTGTGAGAAGGCTTTAAAATATCTAAAGGAAATACTTACTGCTTAACTGCCGGATTTTGCCTTACCGGAAGACGACTTTGATGCAGATGTTGATTTCGGTGCTGAAGATTGTTTCATTTTATTGACCACGGGTCCCAGCACATCTTTGATCTTTGTCAATGTTGCATTGGCAGGATCGAACTTCAAACCTTTGATTGCGTATTCCAGCGCTTTTTCGTATTCTCTTTTTTTATTGGTATAATAAAGAGAAAGTGTTGTTGAAGCAAATACGCCCTGCGTTTCGTACCTCACGGTATCTGTTAAAGCAATGGCAAGGGTTTTCTCCAACGGTTCAATAAATAAACCCTGCGGCATTTCTGCAGTATCAATGGCTACCAGGGCACGGGCTCTCCAGTTATAACCATAAATGCTATCAGGTTCCAGTTTGATATATTCCTTTGAAATGCTATCTGTTTTATGATAATCGCCACCCAGGTAATAATTTACTGCCATATAGCTGATCAGTTCCGTAGGGTGCGTATACTCGTTGGCAGCTTTTCTCAGGTTGTATGATTTTTCTCTTAACTGCGCTTCAAACACCTTATCGCCGTTAGCTTTAGCATCATCGATCCACTCACCCAACAGTGTCAATTGTTTTGGTAATGTGGTATCGATCTTTAATGCGGCTTCAAGATCCTGCATTACAATGGCTGAATTACCACGGCCGCAGGTTTGGGCATGAATGATATAATCAGAACTCAACAGGTCATCGTCCTGCGCTTTTGCAAAAAACTGCCCGATATACTCACAGGCCGAAGCTGTATCCTTATTACCCATTGTGGCAACTGCCAGGGCACGGTAAACCACAGGTCTGGGATTATTATTGCTCTTTGCAACTATATCCTTCAGGGTGGTAATAGCGCTTGCATATTTTTTCTGAACGATATCGGTCTGAACTCTCAGATAAGTGTTATCCGGACTTGGATCAGCACTCGCCTCATACTGTGTGGCCAGCTTTTCAGCGGCGGCAAAATCACTTTTACCAAACAGGTAGAAGTTATAGAGTTCAACATAGGCAGGTGCAAAATTGGGATCGGCTTTTATAGCCATGTTAAGATGATCAACCACATTTGACCATGCTTCAGGATTGCGGTAACTGGAGTGTTGCGTTCTGTATAACATAGCTGCACTGTAAGGCGCAACTGCAAAAGACGGGTTGATCTCTAATGCTTTTCTATAGGCAAGAACGGCATCACCACCTTTGTTTCCCTTCTTTTTATAGGCATGTCCAAGGTTGAGATAGATATCCGGATTCTTTGAATCTCTTTGAGCGGCTTCCTGGAGTTTGGCAATGGCATAATCCAGATCACCATATTTATTTTTTGCAGAATAAGCTACCACGTTGGCCCGGCCAACTGCATTTAAGATATCCGGATCATTACCTCTCCGGCTTTTGCTGGCATTGATGGCATTTTCAAAACGGGCTCTTGCTTCGGCTGTTTTTCCTTCAAGCAATTCAACACTTCCCATTCCAACCATCAGCAAAGGTGCATTGCCATTTGTCATTAAAGCTTTTTCATATAAAGACCGGGCAGCTTTCAGGTTGTTTTGTTCAATCAGAACCTGGCCTAACCAATAAGTAGCTTCTATATTGTTGGGATTAGACGCCAGCATTTTTTCAAAATTGGTCTGGGCGCTTTGATATCGCTCAGCATAAAAATGATTTATTCCTTCCTGTACAGACTGAGCCAGTGCTGAAATTGATAGGAAAGCAGCAAAAAATAATAAAATAGCTGTTTTCTTCATGTGCTTTTCTTTTTAAGATTTAAAAATGTTTCGTTTAGTTTACTTATTGGTTGTTAATGTTTTCATTCAGTATCACATCTCTCACGTAATGTGGCCATCTTACCGGCATCAGATAGGCCCTTCTAAATATTAACTGGCCTTTATCTATCTGCAACAGGAATCTTCCAAACGCATGTCCAAGACCCTGGTGCCGCTCCTTAAGTATATAGACCAAATCACGTACCATTGGGTAGGTATTGGTATATATAAAATATTGTGAAGGCTGAACATAGGCTCCGGCACTATCCGTGCTTTCAAGGTAGGCGATTCTTACATTTTGCCTGTATGTTGCCTGCGAAGTATCATCCATATTCCCTATCCAGCTGAAACCTACAAAACCTACAGCATTGCGAACCTTTGTAACATATTCAATAACTCCCAAACTATTTTCTGCTGCAACAACGGCAGGTGACAACTGTTCACCTTTAAGTACTGAATCAAGCATAAACCGAACCGTACTTGTTGCAGAGGTACCGTCAAACACAGGAATTAGATTTTTTTTAGATTTTCCCGTTAACAGTTCCCTGATCTCGGTCATGCTATAAAAGGTATCAACCGAGGCTTTGTTGAGAATCACCGCTATCAGGTCTCTTGCCAGAAGCTCATTTTCCAAACCTGTTTTCAGTGAATCGGCCACCAGATTAATTTCCTGTTGCGAGGCACCTCTTGTTGCTATGATCATCCGGATAGAATCCACAAGCATATCTTTTAAACATTCCGCTTCAGGTTTATAATGCACAACGATTTTTGCATCAGGATTCTGCCATTGAAAAACCTGCACCTGGGCATCAATTACCGGTTTAAAGGTTTCATCGCAACTGATATGAATGATACCGGAATTATATGTGTCCAGCTTACGCCCTTTTGCACCGTCATCTGCATCACATCCTGCAAATAAGAGTATAAACAGAACGAAAATGCATAAAACACCCTTGTTTTTCCAATTCATTTAAAGTAATCCTTTTTATATCCCCTGTACATTCTCCAAATACCATATATGATGAATAAACCTCCAATGACAAAATCAATACTTCCGGGTTTCCGGTTCATGAAATTTATACCGGCATACCGGTAAACAATAAAAAATACACCGGCTAAAAACAATACAGCTCCCATGATCCAGTCCACAATGGACCTTGACCTGGCCAGCTTCTTTCTATGTTCTTCCTGTAATTCTTCCAGCATACTTACATTTGGGTGGAGCAATTTAAAACAATTTTATTCTTCTGATCCTACAAATATGACCGGCTGGGTAAATGATCTGGACACAGGTTCATTATTTTGAATGGCTGGTTTCCATCTGGGCATGAGTTTCAATACCCGTATCACTTCTTTATCATATATGCGGCCTCCCGATTGCAAAACTTCAAAACCGGTAACTGATCCATCTGCAGATACGAGGAATTTTATCATTACGGTTTTCCTTTCCCCTTTTTCCATTGGAGCGGGTGATTGTAAATGGTCCTGTAAAAATTTAATCCAGGCCCTGGATCCACCCGGAAACTCTGGTTCCCTTTGAATTGCCGCTTCAAATGAAGATGGCGGTTGCACAGTTGTGTGTTTTTTTTCAGGGCCGGGGATAGCTGGCAGATAAGCTATCCGGATATTATTTCCTTCTATGTTGTGGTCAGAAATATTAACGAGCCCGGATTGCATGGGCATGGCTTTCGTTACATCCCTGTCTACAATTTCAATCCGGTCAACAAAACTTTGTTGCGATACCTGTTTTGTTCCGGCCGGTTGTGATTTGGGTGGTTCAGGTTTGGGTTTCACTTCATTTCGGGGATAAACAATATCGATGATCTCCACGGTTTTATATTCAATTGCCGCTATGGCTTTTTTTTGTCGGTCACCAGAAAGGAATAAAAAAAGACCCGACACTGAAAAAAGCGCCACAACCAGAGACAGAACAAGCCGTTGATTATAAAATTTTCGCAACGTATAGGCACCATAGTGTTTGTTTCTGTTTTCAAAGAGAATGTCTAACATATCTGCTTTGAGTAATTCACTGCCGGTCATGTTGTTGGTTTATTTTAAGATGAATGGCCGGCCATATTCCATAATTTTTTAAAAAATCTTTGATGATGCAGCGCTTATTTTTGCGCTTCAGAAAATAGAAAAGATGAAAATTTTAATGGTGTGTCTTGGAAATATTTGCAGGAGTCCGCTCGCCGAAGGCATTTTGAAACATAAAGCAGGCCAGGCGGGTTTGCACTGGTATATTGACAGTGCAGGAACCAACGGATACCATGTGGGTGAAGCACCTCATGTATTATCACAAAAAGTAGCCGGCCTCAATGGAATTAATATATGTGATCAGAAAGCACGGCGGTTTGTAAAAGAAGATATGGAGCGCTTTGATAAGATCTATGCCATGGCAGATGATGTTGTTGAAGACATAAAACGTATCTCCAAAGAAAAATTTGATGAAAATAAGGTTGACCTTTTTATGAATGAATTATATCCCGGCAGGCATATGTCGGTTCCCGATCCCTGGTACGGCACAGAACCAGGATACCACGAAGTATATAAAATGATCAATGAGGTTTGTGATGCCATCATTAAGAAATATAAAGGAAAGCCCGTGGCAGGTGGCCGTAGTCATTAGCTCAATAGCCAACAGCCTTTTCACCTTACATTTGCTCATTACAAAAAAACTGAATGGCCAAACCTACCGTTAGTTTACCACAGGGAACGCGTGACTTTGGACCGGATGTGGTTCGCAAACGTCAGTTCATTTTCAATACCATTCGAAATGTGTTTGAACTATATGGATTCCAGCCGCTGGAAACGCCAGCTATGGAGAACCTTGATACCCTGATGGGTAAGTATGGGGATGAAGGTGATAAATTAATTTTCAAGATCCTCAATAATGGTTTGGATAACCGGGCAAAGGAACAACAGTCGAGAGCGGCTTTCGAAAAGATACTTGACGGAAAAAATTCAAAAGATATCACTGAAAGGGCATTGAAATATGATCTTACCATTCCATTTGCCCGGTATGTGGCCATGAACCATGGCCAGCTTCATTTTCCATTTAAAAGATACCAGGTACAACCAGTATGGAGGGCCGACCGCCCGCAGAAAGGCCGTTACCGTGAATTTTACCAGTGCGATGCCGATATAGTGGGAAGCCGATCACTGATAAATGAAGTGGAGTTTGTAAATATTTATCATGATGTTTTTACAAAGCTCGGCATAGCAAATTATGAACTCAGGATCAACTCAAGAAAGATACTTTCAGCCCTTGCTGATAAATGCGGCCGTGCAGAAAACATGATGGATATCACCATTGCCATTGATAAACTGGACAAGATCGGGATTGAAAAAGTAAAAGAGGAACTGTTGCAAAGAGGTTTGAACCATGACCAGGTAACAGTGATTGAAAATTATCTGGGTATCAGTGGAACCAATGATCAAAAATTATCTGCCATCAGGCAATTGCTTGGTAACTCCCCTGAAAATAGGGAAGGTATAGAAGAACTCGCCTATCTGGTTGAAGCCAGCCTTAAACATGGCTCATCATCCATCAATCTTATACTTGATTTTACACTGGCCCGCGGACTTAATTATTATACAGGCATTATTTTCGAAGCCAAGGCTCCGGCAGAAGTAAAAATGGGTTCAATCGGCGGCGGTGGCCGTTATGATGACCTCACGGGTTTATTTGGCGTGCCGGGCATTCCGGGTGTGGGTATTTCATTTGGAGTAGACCGCATTTATGATGTAATGGAAGAAATGAAACTGTTTCCGCAAACCGTTGAGCAGGGTACAAGGGTATTATTCTTTAACCTGGGGGAAAATGAAAGCAGGATGGCCTACAACCTGCTTGGCCAGCTGAGGTCAAAAGGAATTGCTTCAGAGATCTACCATGAAAATGCCAGATTTGACAAACAATTTAAATACGCCGAAAAGAAAAACATTCCTTTTATAGTGATCCTTGGCTCCCAGGAAGCAGAACAGAAAACCTGTACTGTTAAAGATTTGCGAACAGGCCAACAAAAATCAGTGGCGTTCGAAAATCTTCCTGATTTTTTGTTTATTTGACCTCATTATTAATTTAATTATGAAACGTTTACCAATTCTGACTGTTGTGGCATTATTTGCCACTGTATTTTTTGTATCCTGTAAAAATTCGGGAGGTGGTTCCGACCTGCCTATTCCAAAAGATGCCGCGATGGTATTTTACCTCAATACTTCATCGCTTACATCCAAATTGAGCTGGGATGAGATCAAGCAATCAAGCTGGTTCCAGGAAAGCTATAAAAAGGAATCAGATTCTTTTTCAAAAAAGATCATGGACAATCCCGAAGCATCAGGGGTTGATATGAAATCAGATTTTGCCTTTTTCCTCAGACAGCGGGGCAACGGTGGTTATATGGTTGTTGAAGGCAAGATCAAGGATGCCGGCGATTTTGAAGCCTTCGCTTTGAAATCAAATGAAGGAAGCAAGGTAGAAAAAGATGGCGACCTGAATTATATTGTTGATGACGACAACCTGATCAGCTGGAATAATTCCTCTTTTGTATTAATGAGTAACATGCCCATGTCCGGAGCTGCGAACAATCCATTTTCTGGTGGAATGGAAGGTGAAGAAGACATGAATGATATGGGTGAGACCAATGAAACAAAAGCAGGAGTAACTCCTGACAGCCTGAAAAAATTCACCAAAGAATTATTGGGTATGAAAGGAGATGATCTTCTTAACAACGATGACCGTTTTGAAGATCTTTTGGAAGAAGATGGTGATATGCATTTCTGGATGAACCCGGATAGTTACATCAATGCCATGGGTGCCGGCATGATGTCGATGTTTAAATTTGGCGACCTGCTCAAAGGCAACATCAGTACATTCAGCCTGAATTTTGCGGATGGAAAGATCGATATCAGTTCAAAACAGTTTTATGGAAAAGAGCTTGCCAAACTAATGGAAAGCTACAAACCAAAGAATGTTGATAAGGACCTGATCAACCGCATCCCTTCACAAAATGTTATCGGTGCCATTGCCTTCAATTTTGATCCGGCCTGGCTGAAAGGATTTTTAAAAGCACTGGGTATAGATGGACTGGCCAATGGATATCTTGGAAAAATGGACCTGAGCCTCGATGAGGTGATCGGCGCCACAGGCGGACAATTCCTTTTTTCTTTTTCCGACTTGTCACTGGTTAAAAAAGAAGTTACCACACCTCCATTCTTTGAAGGTGGCGAACCTTATACTTCAGTAAAAACAGAACCTGAATTCAATGTGCTGGTAGTAAGTTCTGTAGGTAATAAATCATCATTTGATAAGCTGATGAATATTGCAAAACAAAACATGATGGGTATGGATACAGCCATTTCCTATAAGTTAACCAATGAATGGTTTGCAGCAGGCAATAAAGCTGAATCAGTTGACAAATTCCTTGCAGGTGGAAATAATAATGTTCCTTTTGCTGATAAGATAAGCGGACATCCGTTTGGAATGTACATAGACCTGCAAAAGATATTTAAAGCTACCAATTCGGTTGACAGTACTTCTTTCAATCTTGCCAACCAAACCTGGCAGGATATAGTGGCTACCGGTGGAGAATACAAAGATGGAATGATGAAGGCTGACTTTGTGATCAACATGGTTGATAAAAAAACAAACAGCTTAAAGCAACTCAACCAGTTTGTTCAGAAAATGCATGAAGCAGAAAAGGCAAAGCGTGGAAGTATGCAGGATGAGGTGAATAACAATCCTTATGCTACCGACACAACCGCTGCTCCAATTGAAATAGCACCTGTACAACAATAATTTTTTTGTTCTTTTCAAAAGCCGCAGCAGCAATTTTTTTAATTGTAGCTGCGGTTTTAATTTTCAGGCAAATGCATTTACAGATAAAAGATCTATTACCCGTTTATTTTGACAAGGCCAGAAAAAACACTTCTGAAATATGGGGCAGCGACCTGCATTTTGATAAGGGAGATTTTGTAAAGATCGTAGCGCCTTCCGGCAGTGGTAAAACCTCCCTCATGCATTTTCTTTATGGCATCAGGCATGAGTACAATGGACATGTTCTATATGAAGGTCATGATATAAAAAAATTTTCTGTTGAAGATTTTGCAAAATACAGGAAGAACCACATCAGCATAGTTTTCCAGGACCTTCGCCTGTTTCCGGAAGAAACCGTGTATGATAATATCAATATCAAAAGACAGCTCAATCCCTTTCACCCACCGGAAAAGATCAGGGAAATGGCCGAAAGGCTGGGTATTGGAAATAAACTGCAAACAAAAAGCAGGATATGTTCTTACGGAGAACAACAAAGGGTTGCCATCATCAGGGCCATGATGCAGCCATTTGATTTTCTGTTGCTGGATGAACCCTTTAGTCATCTTGATAACAGCAATTCGGAAAAAGCCAATGAACTCATGATAGAGGAAGCAAGAGCAAGAAACGCTGCCATTATTTTTGCTGATCTGGAAAGGATCAGTTATTTCCCTTTTACAAAAATTTTTCATTTATAAATCTGAGCTGTGTCCTTATCATTCAAACCCATAAAGCCATTAATGCATACCGGTACCAGTGCTGCCTCCAGGTGGTTTTCTTATGTTGGTCTGGGTATTGGTGTGCTGTTGCTTCTCTGTTCCCTCCAGATGTTTGTAAACATACAGGCCATTCTGGGCAAGGATGTGGTGAGAAAAGGCGGATATGATTTCATTTCAATTACACGCACCATCACTAATGAAACCATGGGTCAGGAAGAAAAGAATGTGTTCAGTGATGAAGATGTGGAAACATTAAGGTCCCAGCCTTTTATAGAAGATGTTGCTCCATTGATTGCCAACCGGTTCCGTGTGCAATTAAATGGCGGAGAGGCCATTCCTTTTAAAACAGATTTTATTTTAGAGAGCATAGAAGATGCCTTTCTTGATACTGTGCCTCCAGGTTTTTCATGGCAAGAGGGCCAGGCATCTGTACCACTGATCGTTTCTTCTGACTTTCTCGAAATATTTAACCTTTTTGCGCCTACAGCGGATATACCGCAGTTCTCCCAGGAAACAGCCTCACAGGTTCAGCCCTATGTAACGATTTACGGAAAAGGTGAAACACAAACCTACCGGGCATCCATACTCGCTTTTACGGACAGGATCAATTCCATTCTGGTACCAAAAGATTTCCTTGACTGGGCCAATGAAAAATATGGTGAAGAAGCATTCATCGGGTATGCACGTGTATACCTTAAAACAAAGGACGCCAACAATCCTGACCTTATCAGTTATCTTGACCAGCATAATTACAGGGTAAATAAGGAAAGAACAAAATTCGGCCGAACCAAACAAACGTTGCAGGGCATATTCAGTGGCCTGGGCATTTTTGGATTACTGGTAGTAATGATGGCACTCATGCTTTTTTCATTTTACCTGCAGCTGGTAATAGCAAGGAGCAGGGAAAATCTTCAGTTGCTTTTATTGCTGGGTTATTCACCCGGCTGGTTAAGCAAACACGTATCGAGGCAGTTTGTACCCGTGTACATTTTTATATTTCTTGGAGCTTTAGCAGTTACTCAAATCATTCAATGGATGTTTCATAAAATGGTAATGTACAACAGGCCGGAGCTCAATACAATGGTTCACTGGACGGTGATTGCCCTGGCCAGCATACTTGCACTGTTATCTATACTGACCAATTTCAGGCTGGTAAGAAAACTGCTGTATAAATTATATTAAAGGCCAATGGAACGCAGGCGGAAATAATTCAGGGAAGAATCAAAAACGCCATCCCTGTCCTCATCAACGGAATAATAACCCGCCTTATAATTTCCGAACCTGGTTTCCCTCCAGTACGTTCCGTTATAATTCACCCCTTTATAATAAATGGAATTATACAGGTTTTCAGGCAGGTTCATTACGTAATTGATTGGCTGGTAAATTGTGGAAGTATCCTTCATTTTCGCAAAATAAAGAACAGCACCATTGCCGTAATGATATTTAATGGCTTCGTTTCCCAGACTGTCAACTGAAACGGTTGCATGGGTAAATTTCCGTGGAATGATCACCGGTATGGTTTGGCCAGCCTCAGAACCGGCATAAGAGATCCTTCTTTTAGAAAAATCGCTGAACAGAAAGCAGGAAGAAAGCGATACTACCAGACAGCTTAATAATATCCGAATCATACCAATGGTCATTCAAAAACTTTGCCCACCCTAACAAAGCTCATAAATAACAGAAGCGCCCTGCCCAACTCCAACGCACATGGTAGCCAGTCCATACTTGCTTCCCCTTCGTTTCATTTCATGGATCAGTGTTGTAGTTAACCTCACGCCGCTGCACCCCAATGGATGGCCAAGTGCAATGGCTCCTCCATTTACATTTACCCTTGCAGCATCAATCCCAAGATCATGAATGCAGGCCAGTGACTGGGAGGCGAATGCTTCATTCAATTCAATCAGCTCAATATTGGCAATAGAAAGACTTGCCCTTTTTAATGCTTTTTGAGTAGCAGGCACAGGACCAATACCCATGATGGCCGGATCCACACCGGCAACAGCCATTGAAATCACTTTTGCCATTGGTTTCAGTCCGAATTTTTTTACAGCTGTTTCGCCTGCCAGCAACACAGCTGCTGCCCCATCGTTTATTCCAGAAGAGTTACCAGCGGTTACGGTACCATCTTTTACAAATGCCGGTTTTAGAGATGCCAGTTTTTCGATGGTGGTTTTGCGTGGATGTTCATCTGTATCTATTATTTTCTTCTGCCCCTTTGATTCTTCAACTTCCACCGGTACTATTTCATTTTTCCATGATCCATTAAGAAGCGCATTAAAATATTTTTCCTGTGAATGAAGTGCAAATGCATCCTGATCTTCGCGGCTTACCTTCCATTGCTTTGCTACATTCTCCGCTGTTTCACCCATGCTGTATGGATAATGAATTTCGGAAAGTTTATTATTGACAAACCTCCATCCCAGCGTGGTATCCATTATTTCCGCCGTGCGCTGAAAAGGTGTTGAAGTTTTGGACATTACGAAAGGAGCCCTGCTCATGCTTTCCACGCCACCGGCAATTATGATCTCTGCATCCTCACACATAATCTGACGGGCGCCATCCATTATGGCCTGCAGGCCAGATGCACACAAACGGTTTACGGTATTACCTGCTACTGATGCCGGCAATCCCGCAAGCAAAGCGGCCATACGCGCCACATTCCTGTTATCTTCCCCGGCCTGGTTGGCATCTCCCGCTATTACATCCTCTATACTGGCAGGATCAACTGACCGGTTTCTTGCCATAAGTTCTTTAATTACCAGGGCCAGCAGATCATCGGGTCTGACAGCGCTTAATGCACCTCCATATTTTCCTATTGGTGTTCTTACAGCATCAATAATATAAACTGTTTGCATAGTTCTTCTTTTATAACTTCCATCGTGAATCCTGAAGCAGGCTTTCACGGATCATCATTTCCCGCGCAAGATAATTCCAACAGTTTAATTCCCGGTGTATAAAAAAGGGGGTAATACATTCGATTCCCACAGCTGGTATTTCACTTTAAGATTTTCGAATTTTGATCTTTCTGTTGCTTTAAGATCATTTTTTTCTGAAGCATCCCTGGCAAGGTTAAAAAGATATTCTCCTTTTTCATCCTTTACATATTTCCAATGTCCATCCCTGATGGCTTTCATGGGAAATCTTGATAAGCGCCAGTAAAATGTACGGTCCATTCTTTTTGAAGGATCTCTGAAGAATGGCAGAAGATCAATTCCGTCAAATGCAATACTGTTCATATTCTGAACGCCGGCGGCGGACAACATGGTAACCGTCCAGTCCATCGTGATCACCGGCTGATCTGAAATGGATCCGGCCCTGGTCTTTCCTGGCCATCTTACCATTGCCGGCACCCGGATCCCTCCTTCCCATAAGCTCATTTTCGATCCTCTCAGCGTACCCATATCAGAATATCTTTCACCACCATTATCGCTTACAAAAATCAGAAGGGTATTCTTTTCAAGACCGGTTCTTTTCAGTTCAGCCGTGATCCTGCCTATATTCTTATCCAGGTTTTCAACCATCGATGCGTAAATGGCCGGACTTCCTCCCGCCCTGAAGGACATGGTATCGTGATAAGCTGCATCATCCGGGCCCTGCCACGGCCAGTGCGGTGCATTGAACTGGATACTTAGGAAGAAGGGTGCACCATGGTCTTTGCCTAAAAATTCAATTACCCTGTCTGCAAGAATATTAGTGAGGTATCCTTTTACTTCCACTGCATGTTCATTTTCATACAGATCATGTTTACCATCCGGATTTGTATGGGCAACAAAATCAAGCCCTCCGCCTTTGAATCCAAAAAATTCATTAAATCCATTCTGCATGGGATGAAACTCAGGCCTGAAGCCAAGATGCCATTTACCAATCAGGGCCGTATGGTAGCCGTTCTCTTTTAAAAGAGAAGCAAGAGTTGGCAGGTCGCCTTTCATGCCAATTGCACTATCCCTTAAACTCCATTCCAAAGGTTCCCTGAGACCCACAGGATGGCGGGCAGGATATTTACCCGTCATGTAACTAACCCTGGTAGGTGTACAAACAGGGGCGCCGGCATAAGCCTGAGTAAATTTCATTCCTTCTGAACTAAGTTTATCGAGACTGGGCGTTTTGTAATCTTTACGGCCATAACATCCCAGGTCGGCATAACCCATATCATCAACCATGATGAAAATAATATTCGGACGGGGATCTTTGTTCTGAGCCGATCCCGCAAAAGGAAGCAGGAGAACCAGCCAGCAAATAATGGTTTTAATCCGGGAGAACATAAGCAGTGATTTTAATTAAGTTAACCATTTTTATTCATGATGATATCTGTTAATAATTCAATTGTCAGTACCAGTTAACATTCTACTGCCTGCTTCCTGCTTATCTTTGCGCGATGTCCCAGACCGCAGAAAAAGTTAAAACGCACAGAAATATCAGGCAGCTCAGCCTACAGGACCTTGAAAATTTTTTTGAATCTATCGGTGAAAAAAAATTCAGGACCAGACAGGTTTGGGAATGGCTCTGGCAAAAACATGCTTTTTCCTTTGCGGACATGACAAACCTGAGCAAAGAACTCAGGCAAAAGCTTGGCGAAAATTTTTCATTGCCCTCTTTATCTGTCGACACGCTTCAATACAGTGCGGATGGTACGGTAAAATCGCGTTTCAAAACGCATGACGGTCATTTATGCGAGGGGGTTTTGATTCCAACCGAACACCGTTTTACGGCTTGTGTTTCTTCACAGATCGGCTGTTCATTAAGCTGCCGTTTTTGTGCAACGGGTTATATTGAAAGAAAAAGAAATCTTGATTTTGATGAGATCTATGATGAAGTGGTTCATATTAACCAGCAGTGTGAAAAGATCTACAGCAAAAAACTAAGCAATATCGTTTTCATGGGCATGGGTGAGCCCCTTCTTAATTATAAAAATGTTTTAAGATCAATTGAAAAGATCACTTCAGCAGATGGCCTGGCCATGAGCCCGAAGAGGATCACGGTATCAACAGCAGGAGTGGCAAAACAGATCAGGCAACTGGGTGATGATAAAGTAAAATTCAAGCTGGCTTTATCACTTCATGCTGCCAACGACCAGAAGAGGAATGAGATCATGCCGATCAATGAAACCAATAATCTGAAATCACTTGTTGATGCGCTGAATCATTTTTACAGGCAGACAAAGAACGAGATCACACTTGAATACATACTCTTCAACAATTTCAATGACAGCCAGAAAGATGCAGATGAACTGATCAGGGTATACCGTCAGGTTCCTGCTGATCTTATCAATATCATTGAATACAATCCAATCGACTTCGCCAAATTTGAAAAGCCAAGTGCAGAAAGAATGGATGAATTCATGGCTTATTTAGGTAAGAATAAAGTGAATGCACGCTTACGTAAGAGCAGGGGAAAAGATATTGATGCTGCCTGTGGGCAATTGGCGAATAAGAACTGATCTGATTAGATTAGATACTTCATATTTCCCCGACCCCTTCCCCGGAAACATTTTTAATACGAACCAGTTTGTCAAAATTCCTGTAAAAAGGGTTTAATAAGTAATTATAATTCCGTGGATTTACAGCAGACCTTACCTTAATTGCCAGATACCTGGCTTCGGCTATAAAACGATCACCAATTTTATTACTATCCGGTAAACAAGCATATGATCAATTGTAACGCCTTCTTCTATCCGGCCTAAAACATCATTTACCAAACCAAGACCTGTAAGCGTACGGAAAAGAAGGGCAGGTTTATGAAAATTCAATGCACGGTTTTCGGTATTGAGCCAGGAAATTTTGTCTGTTATGATAATTTCTTTATTAACCCTAATTAACCTTGACAGTTTAAACTTCCCTTATCCGGTATTGTCTGTAAT
>CAMPIQ010000074.1 GCA_946886475.1 uncultured Chitinophagales bacterium
ACCTGGTGCCCTGCTTTGGCCAGGTAAGATGCAGCACTTAAACCTGAGAAACCCGATCCTATAATTGAAATATGCGACAATTAATTTGTTTAAATATTTATATTATTAATTAGACAATCTGGGATGCAATACGTTTTCCAGTGCTTCAACCGACCCTAACCAATTAAAAGGTTGTACCATCCTGATTTCTGAAAGAAGGTCCCGATTACCCGCTATGAATATTTTTTTATTGAAAATTCTCTTTAGTTCTTTCAGATATGCTTCTGTTTTCTCCGGATCATCGTTATGAACCATAAATAAGAGCAGGTTGGCCGGCTTCCTTGCCCTGATGGTGTGCCTGACTGAGGCAAGTGGCACATTTGCACCAAGGTACACTGATGCACATCCTGACGACCTTATAAAATAATGCGCCATCAACAATCCTATTTCATGAAATTCCGCTTCCGGCAAGAACAAAATCCATGGAGCCAGATCAGTACCGGGTGAAGGAAGATAATCTATGGCAGTAAGGATTTTCTGCCTGATGAGGTTACTAAGGAAATGTTCCTGGGCTGGAGGAATACTTCTGTCGGACCACATTAATCCCACCCTGTCCAGTAAAGGATACAGAACCTTTTGATACGCTGCTTTCATCCCGTATTTTAAAATACAATGGGCAAATACTTTTTCAAAACCCTCTTCGTCATAGTTTAAACCGGCACTAACCAATTGGGATATGAAAGTTTCTTCCATTCCCGGCTGGTCCTTACCGGCATAAAGATTTGTTATCAGCTTATTAAGTTTCTGGTCGGTTAACCGCGAAAGCTCAGAAACTTTTTTATCCGATTTACTAAGTGTAACAATATTTAAAAGCCGCCTCAGTTGTTCACCATCATAATACCTCGTATTTCCCTCCGACCTGATGGGCTTAAGTGCATTGTACCTTTTTTCCCAGATACGTATGGTATGAGGTTTTATTCCGGAAAAACGGCTAAGCTGGGAAATAGAAAAGAGATTCATAATTTGTTTAAATTTATGGGCATTTATTTAAACAAACAAAAATTAATTCATATCCTTACAAACTATTGAGACCTTTGTAAGTAACGTTTTAATTGCAATAAACTAATGGCTGAGCTTCCGGATCTTTCAGAACCCTTATGGTTTGGCATTACCACGCTGGTCATTTTCATGGTGGTATTTCTAAGATATATTTTGATCGCAGGTTTATTCCACTGCATTTTTTATATCTGGTTTCCTTCCAGATGGCAGGAAAAAAAGATCAGCGCCCGGGCCTATCCCAAAGCCCAGTTAAGAAAGGAGGTAGGCTGGAGTATCATTACGGCATTGATCTTTGCTTTGGCCGGAAGTGCCTCCGCCATTTTATGGCAGAAAGGCTGGTTAAAAGTATATACCGATTTGGCCGGCTATACCTATTACTGGTTGCCATTAAGCCTGTTTATTTCCTTATTTCTTCATGAAACTTATTATTACTGGGTGCACAGGTGGATGCACCATCCCGGAATTTTTAAGGTAGTGCACAAAGTGCACCATGAAAGTAATATCACCTCTCCATGGACGGCTTTTTCTTTTCACCCAATAGAAGGATTGTTACAGGCTGTTTTTCTGCCCTTATTACTGTTGGCGCTGCCCGTCCATTTATATGTATTATTGTTCCAGTTAACGCTTATGACTTTCAGCAGTGTGATAAACCATCTTGATATTGAAATCTATCCCAAAAAATTCCAGGATCATTTTTTAGGCAAATGGCTGATCGGTGCATCACACCACTCCCTCCACCATAAACAGTTTAAATACAATTATGGTTTGTATTTCACCTTCTGGGATAAATGGAAGCGTACAGAAAGCCCTTTATACAGAAAATTGTTTGAGGATAAAACCGCCAATAAAAAAAAGGTTAGTGCGAAGGGTGCAGATGGGATTCAATGATATTCCCCAGTCGCACCAGTAAGCCAGTATCTACTTCATCAGCACATTTCCAGTTATTCCCCTGGTTGTACACAATATATTCGGCATTTGTACCGGATATCAGAAAGGTCTTATTATTTAAAGAAGAAATTTTATAATTCTCACCAAGAGCAATGGCTTCAAATTCCATATTGAAAAAGAAAGGTTTAATTCTAAAATGCCTGTCATTATATATGCATTTATATCCATCGTGTTCCGGAAGCAGATAAATAAAATGGTTTCGGCTGGCACTGCAGCAAGTTATGAAGAACAGCCACAGGTTCAGCAGCTTTTTATTTCATTTAAGTAATTCTTCTTAACATGATACATGTAGATACCAGGAATTTATCCCGCACCTCTTAGGATAAGCTATGATTTTTACCGCATGGCCATATTCCTTTTCACATAATTTTCTCAATCAACACAATAAAATTTGGCTATCTTCTTTGCGTGAAATCATTTTTGGCCATTTTAGTTTTTGTATCTATTTCCATTTCTACTCCGGCACAAAACCTTACTGGTTTCTGGAAAGGAAGTTTGCGTATGGGAGGTGGATGCTTTACTGAAAATAATATTGAGCTTCAGCTCAACTTTATTGGCGATAGTGTTTACGGAGATTCGTACCAGTATGAGAATATCAATTATTATGTAAAGAAAAAAATAACCGGCCGTTATAACCGCACTACCCGCAAGCTAACCATCCATGAAACCATTGTATCAACCTTCCATATACATCCTCATTGTACCATATGCGTGAAAAATTTTTATCTCTCCTACCGCAAAGAGGGTAAGAAGGAAATTCTCACAGGTGATTGGGATGGAAAAGTGTTAAATACAAATATCAATTGCAGTACAGGTCCTATTACTCTTTCAAGGGCGGCAGAATCAGATTTTAAAGAGATCCCTGAAATACTGGTTGATACCGGTACCCTTCGTCTTGACTTTTATGATAATGCCCAGGTGGATGGAGACTCCATTACCGTATTGCTAAATAAAAATGTAGTGGTCTCAAATCAAATTTTATCCACCCGGCCTATCACCATTTACGTTGTGGTAGATCTCAATAAGCCATTCCAGGAATTGGAAATGGTAGCTGAAAACCTTGGATCCATCCCTCCTAATACAGCCATGCTCATCATTTCGGCAGGCACAAAAAAATACCAGCTGTTTCTTACTTCCACAGCTACTAAAAGCGCTATGGTGAGGTTTGTATATGACAAATCAGACAGATAACATACTCATCAGCAATGCCCCCGGCTATTCTCAAGGTTTACCCACACTCTTCTTTTTTTTATGTGAAAAGCTGTGCATTAAGGTGGATAAGTTATAAATCATTATCATTCAATAATATATCACAGGCCAATTAAGAATATGCTGGAGGTGGCATTTATTTTTTGTAATATGAAGTATGGGTCAGACGAAAAAAAAGGTTTCTAAAGGGAGAACTGAGCAGAGAAAATTGCCTTCTTTAAAGAAATTGCCTGCAAAAAAATCAAAGACTGATAAAAATTATGCAAACCAAATAGTGCTTGATATACAGCCCCGTAAAAACTTCTCAAGCATTATTGAGATCATCAAAAGAAATCTTCCAGGGGGCCTGAATGCTAAAATGCCCCTGAACATCAAACCAATGCTGGCAACACTGATAGCAGAGCCTTTTACGGATACAAACTGGCAATTTGAATTGAAACTGGATGGTTACAGAACCCTTGCTTACCTGAAAAATGGAACCGTTGATATCAGGTCAAGGAACAACAATTCTTTCAACCAAAAATTTAAATCCATTCATGATGAATTGAAACAATGGAATATCAATGTTGTTGTGGATGGGGAGATCGTGGTTTTGAATGAAGATGGACGACCTGATTTTAACAGCATACAGCAATGGGATAAATTGAAGGAAGGGCAACTTGTATTTTATGTGTTTGATATTCTCTGGCTCGACGGTGTTGCTCTCATGGGTCTTCCATTATATCAAAGAAGAGAAATACTAAGACAGGTAATGCCTGATTCCGGAACTATCAGGTATAGCGACCATATTGATGATGTTGGAAATGATTTTTTCGAGATCGCAAAGAAAAATAACCTGGAAGGCATCATTGCCAAGAGAAAGGATTCAATTTATATACCGGATGCCCGGGTGAAAACATGGTTCAAGATAAAAATAGAGGAAAGACATGAAGCTGTTATTTGCGGTTACTCCAAAAATAAAGACAGTGACCGTCTATTCAGCTCTTTGGTTCTTGGTGTGTATAAGAACGGACAACTTATTTACATTGGACAGACCGGTACGGGTTTCACTGACAAATCAACACTTGAGCTGATGAACAAAATGAAACCCCACATTACAAAAACATGTCCTTTTGAGGAAGAACCGGCAATAGGCAAACCAACTGTATGGTTAAAGCCATTCCTGGTATGTGAAGTAAAGTATACTGAATTGACCAGAGAAGGAATTATGAGGCATCCATCTTTTCAGGGGCTGCGGGAAGATAAAACTGCATTTGAATTAAATACAGAAGAATCAGATAGCTATCAAAAAACTGATGAATCAAAGAAAGAATCGAACCGGGAATTGATCAGTACAACAAAGGAAGACCAGGTGATCAATGTAAACGGTCATGAGCTGAAACTTTCTAATCTAAAAAAAATATATTGGCCGGCCAGTGCCGGAATACGCGGGAAAGCTGTATCAAAAGGCGACATGCTCAGGTATTATTATGAAATGGCTGATTACATAATGCCCTATATGAAAGACCGCCCTCAATCTTTGAACCGTTTTCCCGATGGCATCAATGGTGAAAGCTTTTATCATAAGAACATGGGAGGAAAAGTTGATAAATGGCTCAATACTTTTAAGCGTTTCAGCGAATCAAATGGAGAGCCAAAAGATTTTCTTATCTGTTCGGATACTGCATCACTGATATATATGGCCAACCTGGGCTGCATTGAAATGAATCCCTGGCACTCGCGGGCACAGTCACCCTTATATCCGGACTGGAGTGTAATTGATCTGGATCCTGGCGCCATTTCTTTTGAAAAAGTAATTGAGACCGCGCTGGTAGTGAAAGAAATTTTAGATAGCCTGCAGGTAGTTTCCTATCCAAAAACTTCCGGCTCAACAGGACTGCATATTTATATTCCTCTTGGTGCGAAATATAATTATGAACAGTCAAAACAACTGGCCGAACTTATTGCCAACCTTGTTCATGAAGAATTACCTGCATTTACCAGTCTTGTACGGAATCCAGCTAAACGTAAGGATAAAATTTATATTGATTATTTGCAAAACCGGCCGATCCAAACCATTTGTGCGCCCTATTCTATCAGGCCCAAACCAGGAGCAACGGTTTCTGCACCCTTGCATTGGTCGGAAGTGAAGAAAGGTTTAAAGATGCAGGATTTCAATATGGATAATATGGCTGAAAGAGTACGTTCGGAAGGTGATCTTTTTGAGGGTGTCATGCATAAGGGGATAGACCTTAATAAACTTCTTAAGGGACTTACAAGTCTGATATAAAACAATCACCTTTCTTATTGGACATGTGCAGCTTTTTGGCCTTGGATCACGGGTTGTTAAATGAAATATTGAAATATTTTTCAGGTGGATAAGATCAAAAAAGCAGACATGCTGACCTTATCAAAATAACATTCTCAGACACATTAAAACATGGTTGCCCTTCCCTGCAGAAAGATGACGGATATTTTTCAAAGTTGAAATTGCCGGGGTCATAATCTTAATACGGGATCAATCACCTGGATTGTCAACCTGATATATACGCTTCAGCTAAACCATTTCTTTACTTTGGTTATGATGGAACCGCTTTTTTTCTTCTCCTGTCCTATAAGGAAACCATAAGGTTTCAAAGGTTCAATATGATCGCAAATAATCTTTGTGATCCCCAGCAGTGGAATAGCAAGCACCATACCCGGTATGCCCCAGATAAGTTCCATTCCCACTATGCCTGCAATGGTAAACAATGGATTTATGCTCACGCCCTTGCCTACCACCAGAGGTTCAAGAATATAGGTTTGAAGAAATTGTACGGTAGCATAGGTGATCAACACACCAATGATCATTGATGTACTGCCTCCCTGCATTACAACAGCAACTATGGTTATGGCGTTACCGGTGAGATTTCCAACAAATGGAACGATCTCCAGCAAACCACAAAGTATGGCAAAGAACACTGCATTTTTTACTCCAACAATTGAAAAGCCAATACTGTACATGATCCACAGACAAAGGATCATCCATGCAAGTCCGGTAATGTACTTCTGCGCTACTTCACTTGCTTCATCCATAATGGTAGTGGCATTCTTTCTATTGGCCGCAGGCACAAGCATCAAAACAAATTTTTTGAGGTGCAATCTGAAATACAGAAATAGAAATACATAAACCAGGGTTAGTATCAGATCTGTGATAAAACCTCCCAGGCCTGATAATAAACCTGTAATCATGGTGGATATCTGTCCGCCCCCATTTTGTTTTTGCTCTGCAATGATCTGATCCTGTTTTTGAATGGAGATACCGAATTTCGTGCTTACATAATTCCTTAGCTCATCTATCTTTTGGCTGATATTGTCTTCAATCTGTGCAGAGTTCTTTGATACATCGGATATCTGCCATGCGAAGATGGTGATTACTGCGGCAATCAATGCCATCAACAACAATGTAGAAACTGTAACTGCCCATCCCCTGCCCATCCCCCATTTTTCTAACCTGAGCGAAAGAGGCAGGAACAACATGGCGAATATGGCACCAAAACTAAGAGGAACCAGAAAGGGTTTTGCGTACACCAGTACAATGATCAGCAATACAATAAAAGCAAGTATTTTAATAGATCTTGTCAGCCTGTCATTCATCATTTGAAGATATATAATAAATCTGCAGACATGGCAACAAACCACCTCTGGTACAATCTATGTATTACCTTTAAAAAAATCATGACAAGTTTTGGTGATATGATCAGTTCTGGCAAACCTGTATTGGTTGATTTCTTTGCCACGTGGTGCGGACCATGTAAAACAATGGCCCCGGTTCTCAAACAGATCAAGGATGAAGTGGGTGACAAGGCTGCAATACTTAAAATAGATGTTGACAAGAATCCTGCTGTAGCCCAACAATTTGGGATACAAGGTGTACCAACCTTCATACTTTTCAAAAATGGAGAGGTGAAATGGAGACAATCTGGTGTGATCCCGGCAAATATGCTGATCAATTTAATAAATCAACACCAATAGAAGTGCAGAGCTTGGGCAGGAGCGGACGAGTATATTCTTATTATCTATACTTTTCGTTCCACCATTTTTCAACGGAAGGAAAAGCGATCCTGAACCAGGTTGTAAATGTTGAAGGATGGGAACTTAATGCCTGCCTGATGGATTCTATTGTTTCGAATTTATATGATGCCACCTCCATCGAATGCGGATCTACTGCACCTTCGTATTCACCTGCAAACACATGGTCATACTCATGTTCTACCAATTGATTTTCAACTTCAGCATGGTAAATGAATGAAAATATTTTTTGAAGCGGGGTAGTGAAGCCCATTTCTTCTTTGAGTCTTCTAACAGCGGCCTTTTCAACATCTTCACCAGGCCAGGGATGACTGCAGCAGGCATTCGTCCATAAAAGAGCCCCATGGTATTTTCCGGAAGCACGTTGCTGTAACAGCATCCTTCCCTGCTTATCAAATATGAACACACTGAAAGCCCTGTGGAGTAATCCTTTTTGGTGGGCTGCCATTTTTTCCATCAGCCCAATCTGCTCATCCTTTTCGTTTACCAAAATTACTTCCTGCAACATCTTTTCAAACCTATATGATTTTGATGAATGACGAAGCAGACCAGCTGTTAATTTTTAAGAATACATGATTCCTGATCTCATAATTCTCCAAAATACAAATTGTAAAAAAAATTAAACAAGATCCATAATCAGGATGGTCCGGTTTATCTTAAATATTAACTGATAAAAAAAAGCTAGAGCAATCCATTTTTCAGCTCTACCGAATCACGCAATTTTTTTAATGCGGCCGCGGGTATTTTTCTTATCGCTGCCAGGTGTCTGGCATGGTGAAGGTCAGTGCCTGCGAGGTCATAATATTTTTTTTTCAGCAGATAGTCAGCAAGTTCCTGAACCGGATAGCCATAATACCCTGTCAATGCAAGGAGGTTGAGCTGGAAATAGCAACCGGCATTTTTCAATTCATCAAACACCTCTTTTTTTCTTGCCAGGTAGGTATACCGTTCGGGATGTGCAATAACGGGCTGATAATTCTGCATTTGCATTTCGAACATAACTTCCTGAAGGTCCATAGGAGCATTGAGCATGGAGAATTCAACCAGCACCATATTGCCGCTAATAGTTAATAAAGGAACCTTATTCTTTAATTCCTGTTCAAAATGTTCATCTATAAAATATTCTGCAGCGGCATGTAATTCCACATCTACTCCTTCCAGTTCTAAAGCCTTTCTCACTTCGCTGATACCTTCAATGATCTTATCGTGGGTATTGGGATAGATCTCCCATAAAATATGCGGCGTGGTTATGATCTTTTTGTAACCCAGGGCATGGAGACCTTTGATCAGAGTGACCGAGGTTGCCATATCCGGAGCACCATCATCTATTCCCGGAACCAGGTGGGAATGCATATCGGCCTGAAGCCAGGAAAGATCGGTGCTGGTTGATTTATTTTTAAAAAGGAACATTATTTATTCTTTTTTTCCAGCAGTTCATTATAAAGTTGCGCCATATCTTTTACCAGCCGGTGATAACTGAATTTTTCAAGCACATGCAGGTGACTATTTACACCCAGCCTATGCCTCAGTTCATCCTGCTCAACCAAATCAAGTAGCAGGGCACTGAATTTTTCTGTTTCGTGAATATCCGCCAGTAAAGCGGTCTCACCTTCAATAACAATATCTGATATTCCACCCACCCTGGTTGAAACAATTGGCTTATTAGCCGCCTGTGCTTCTATAAGACTTACAGGCGTACCCTCATTAAATGATGTAAGACACATGATATCCAGTCCTGAGTTGATTACATCAACATCCTTGCGCCATGAAGTAAATACCAGGGGATGGTGATGTTCACTGTCATTTTCGGTAGAGAAATGAATACCTGATTCGTTTGCGATATTTTCCAGATCGCTTCTTGTTTCACCATCACCAATGATAAAGGCTTTTACTTTTTTGGTTGTATGGTCAAAAACATGTTTGATGGCTTTCAGAAAAAGGTAATGGTTTTTTACAGGAACAAGTCGTCCTATAATGCCAATCGCAATCTCATCATCTTTAACATTGAACTCCCGCCTGAAGTTTGACCTTTTCTCTTCCTGGTTTTCCCTGAACCTGTCCAGATCAAAACCTAAAGGGATGACCCGGAATTTTTCGGCAGGCGCAATTTTGAAATCATTTACAAGTTCCTTTTTCTGTTGTTCACTGATGGCAATTATAGCATCTGATTTGCTTCCCAGGTACCTTTCAGCGTTGATGAATATTTTTGTTTTGGCGGAATTGAAATAAGAATGGAATACATGGCCATGGAATGTGTGGAGTATCACGGGTACATTCGATGCAGATGCAGCCAGTCTTCCTAATGCACCGGGTTTTGCGGAATGGGTATGTACCACATGGGGATTAAAGCTTCTGATCAGCTTTTTTAATTCCCTGTAAGCAAAATAGTCAGATGCCGGGTTGATAGATCTTCCCATTCCTTTAATCGTAACATATTTGATGTTCAACTGGTCGGCCAGGAACGCAGCACTTTTTTCATGATCTTCCTTCTCTCCAACAACCAGAATAGTTTCAAATTCCGGCGACATGTACCGGGTAAGATACGTGGCATTAAGTACAGGACCACCAACTGCCAGACGATTGAGTATGCGTAAAACACGGGGCATTATATTTCAGGATTGATCGGTTAAAGATAGGGATTGGAGCAAATGGGGCGCCTTGCTTATTTGAAATCATGAACCTGCTTTATGAATTCATCATGTATTTTCTCCACCAGTTTTGAAAAACAATCAGTGCCCATACCGTTGCATGTGCGTCGCCGGGATTGTTTGAAAACAACTTCAGTTTTAGCTGACGGATAGCATCAGGATTGAACAAGCCCTGTTCAGCAATGAAGTCATCATTTAACCAGTCATCAGTTATTCTTGTTTTTAATTCTTTGCGGAACCAGTCAAGCAAGGGTATTTCAAATCCTTTTTTTGGACGGTTATAAAGTTCTTGCGGCAAATAAGGGCGGAAAGCATCCTGCACGATCCGTTTTTTCAAATTTTTATTGATCTTGAATTCAGTAGGCAGGCCAAAAGCAAAGTCCACTACCTCATGATCAAGGAAGGGACTTCTCACCTCAAGACTATTGGCCATGCTCATCAAATCAACTTTTACAAGCATATCGCTAAGCAAAACCAATTCCATATCAGTGAGCAGCATATCCTCAAGTGAATGATCATTCTTCAGGTGCCGGAGAATGTGATCTTTCTGCTGATGATAAATATTCATATCAAGCCCGGCCCGTGCAGCAGGAGATAATAAAGCTGTTGCTTCACCCGATGTTTGGAATCCGGCCCATCTCCAGTAGCGTTCCTTTACATCTAATTTTCCACCTTCTGCAAAACGGTCGAGCTGTCTTACAAGATTAAATAATTTACTGTTCCGTGATTTTGGTAACCGTTTCCAGATGGGCCCACCTGCCTTAATAAGATTATTGACTACACTATTTTGCCGCATACGCCATTCGGCCTGGTGTTTATTATAACCGGCAAATACTTCATCACCTCCATCGCCTGATAAGGCAACTGTAACATGCTTACGGGTATGATAACTTAAAATATAAACTGGTATAGCCGAAGAATCGGCAAATGGCTCGTCAAGATAATCCAGGATGTGGTCCAGGTGTTCCAGAAAATTTTCATTCGTTAAAGAGAATACGGTATGACTGGTATTGTATTTTTTTGCAACCAGGTTGGCATACGAGGTTTCATCAAAGAAAGGATTATCCTTATACCCAATAGAAAAAGTATTCAATTGCTTTGTATGGCGGCTGGCCATGGCCACTACAACAGATGAATCAATTCCACCACTTAAGAAAGCGCCAAGAGGAACATCAGAGATCATCCGCTTTTGTACCGATTCATCCATTAATGTAACTAAGGTGGTACATGCTTTCTCATAATCAATTTGGCTGGAAGTACCCTGATCCAATTCAAGTTTGTAGAAAGAAGCTTCTGTTACTTTATGCCGGTTTAATACCATGTAATGTCCGGGCATTAGCTTTTTAACTCCTTTGAGTATTGAGTTGGGTTGTGGGATGTAATTCAATTGCAGATATTGCAACAAGGCTGTATGATTCAGTTCTCTGGGTATATCATAAGCCATCAGCGCTTTCATTTCAGATGCAAATACAAAAAGCGCTTCGTTCTGATAGTATAACAATGGTTTTTTACCAAACCTGTCCCGCGCAATAAACAATTCATCTTCGTGGCTGTCATAAATGGCAAAAGCAAAAAAACCACTCAGTAGTTCCAGGCATTTCTCTTTATACCTGATATAGAGATGCAATAATACTTCGGTATCGGAATGGGAATTCCAGTCTGTTTTTCCACTAAAATATCTTTGCTTTAAATCTGAAAAATTAAAGATCTCCCCATTATAGGCAATAGTGTACCTGCCTGTATTATCCGACATGGGTTGGGAAGCGTTATTGGATGTATCAATGATGCTTAACCTGCGGTGTGCCAGACCGGCAGAAAGCGCCGACCAGCAGGATCCGCTATCGGGCCCTCTTTTCATTAATTTTTCATTGGCCTGGGTCAGTTTTTCCCTGATATGCTGCTGATCCCCTTTAAATTGAAAAAATCCGCTGATTCCACACATGAACTATTGTAATTATTTTATAAAATGCACTGTAGCTGTTAAACTAATGCTTTTCTGAACATTCTTTGTCTGAGATTGTAAAGCAAAATAAATGATTCGTATTTACCTGGTATTAATTCTTTTTAATATTTTCCTAATCCCGGCACAAAGCCAGGTGATGGCCTATCATCCCAATAAATACTGGAATGTTGCTGGCCAGCCAGCGCCAGACAATCCAAATTTTCCTTTCCGTGAAATCAGACCTCAGTTTGGCTATCCCATGAGACTTGAAAATGGAAAATTAAATTCCATGGAATGGGTGGACTGGATGAAACAAAACCGGTTTCAGTACAGTTATTTACTTGCCGGGCATGCATGGCAGGCCGTGATCATGAATAATCAGGAATATTTAAAAAAACATCCTGATTTTTTTGCAGAAGTAAATGGCATCAGGGGTAAAAGCAATAAATTCTGTGTATCGAATAAGCAATTCCAAAAATTTTTCATCCAGGACCGCCTAAGGGCATTCGAAGCAATCAAAAATCCTGAGGCTTCAATAAGTGTAGAGCCGAGTGATGGAGCTGGTTTTTGCGAATGTGATGATTGCAAAAAAATGGGAAGCATAAGCAATCAGGTTTTTTACCTTGCCAATATTACGGCTAAGGCCATAAGGCAGAAATATCCAAATGGCAAGGTAAATTTATATGCCTATTACATGCATGCCCAGCTTCCAACGTTCGATCTTGAACCTAATGTACATGTAACTGTAATACCCGAAGGTTTCCAGAATTTTTATGATGCCGATGTTATGCTTGCCTTATGGGCAAAAAAAGCAAAACTAAAAACGTATTACGAATACTTCGCCATACCGCAATGGAAGGGGGAACAACCACGTATCCATATTGATGACTTTATACGCAGAATGCAAATGGCAAAGAACCTGGGTTACCAGGGATACTGGTTTGAGACCGGTATGAATATCAATGTTACCATTGCACTCCAGTTATTCAATCAGCTTTGGCTAAGGCAGGATGCTACCTGGGAGCAGGTTTCTGAAGAGTTTCTCAGGGCTTGCTTCAGGGACAGCTACCAGCCGATGAAACAATTATTTACCCGTTGGTGGCATACCTGGATGCCGGATGATGAAATTGGCATGGCCCTTCACAATCTAAATGAAGCATCCAAACTTGCAAGAAATAAGGATGAGAAGGAACGGATCAATGATCTTAAAGCCTATGTGCATTACCTTGTTCTTTACCAGGAATGGAATAAAGACCGCAATGATCCTAAGAGATCAAAAGAATATTTTGACTATCTGGTACAGTCAGAGAGCAGGATGATAGTACATTCTAATGCACTCTTACAAATGTTCTATAAATATCAAACACCTGAACAGTTGTCGAAATACAAACATGTTAACTCCAATAACTGGTCGTGGGTTAAAAAGCTTGATCAATCAGCCATAGAAAACAATTTCAGGAAGGATCTTAAAAATTATGGAGTAACGCCGAATAAATTTGAATATGTAAATATTCATCAGGGCCTAAATGCATCTTTGAAAGCCGGAAAAACCCTAAAGGAATTTAAGTGGTCCAGCAAAGTTACTGAACGCATATTGATATATGCTTCAGGCGATCTGTCATTGCAATTGATCAATCCAGTGGATGTGGCTTCAGAAAATGATAAGGGAATGTACATTAACATAACAGGCATAGATGGCAAATTTGTACACAACCAGTTCCTTTCCTACAATAAACCTGATCTTACCATCCGGCTGCCTGAAAAGAACATTTACATCTTTTCACTGAAACAATTCTTTAGTACGGACCTCAAAATAAAAGGAAACTTCATACCTGTACTTAATGCCGATCAATACAAGGCATATTTGAAGAACGTGAAACAAACGGTAAAGAAAAATGAGAACAATAAGGAAAAGAGTTATTATTTTATTACGGATTAATGTATCGTAAGCAAAATAAATGAAATAATACCTTTGCAGCCAAACAGGTTTAAAACTGTAATATGAATATTGTTACCACGGATTATCTCATTTGGTTTATTTACGTTGTAGTTCTTTATGCAGTATTAACAGGTTTTGCAAACAAAAGATATAAAGATCCCATTACAAGGAAATATTTCATCCTGGGCTTTACCGTAAAGGCACTGAGCGCCTTCCTGCTGGGACTGATTTACCAGTATTATTATGGTTTTGGCGATACTTTTGGCTTTCATCACATGGGATTATTCTTTACTGAAGTTGTAAAGGATTCGCCAGGCGATTTTTTGGAAGTATTCATCTACGGAGACCGTGATTATTTTCTAAGTAAAGGTTTGGAATATGGATTTACCTCCTGGTACGCCTTTAATCCTGCAACAATCGTTGTTGCCAGATTTTGCGCCTTCTTCAATTTTTTAACTTTTGGATTATACCTGCCAAATTCATTATTTTTTAGTCTTCTTTCTTTTTCTGGTGTCTGGAAGCTGTACAGGGTATTCAGTAAAATGTATCCGAAGGTGAGAAGGGAAATAGCTTTGTTCACACTGTTTGTTCCTTCCGTTTTTTTCTGGGGTTCAGGCATCATGAAGGATACGCTGAGCTTTGCAGCCATCGGATGGTTAACCTGGTCATTCTACACCATTTTCATTGAGAAAAAAAGGATATTCCTGGCGATATTAATTGGCCTCCTTAGCTTTTACATGATTTATGCCATCAAACCCTATATTGCCGCAGCCTACCTGCCAGCGGTATTTGCCTGGGTTGTATTGAGCTATAGAAAAAGGATCCGGAATGTTGCCATCAAGCAATTAATGGTTCCTTTCTTCATCGCCAGCATTGTTGGTGCATTTTTTCTAATCAGTCAGTTTATAGCATCTGAATATCAGCAATATTCATTGGAAAAAATAAGCGAAACAGTGGTTACCACTTCTACGCAGATCAGTGCTTATGATGCCGGTTCCACGTATGATCTTGGCCCAATTGAACCCGGCCTTACAGGCATACTTCAGAAATTTATCCCTGCCTTTGTCGTTGCTTTTTACCGCCCTTTTTTATGGGAAGTAAATAACGCATTCAGCCTCTTATCGGCACTGGAAAGTTTCCTCCTGTTACTTCTTACGTTATATATCATAAAGAAAGTTGGTCTGAAAACCTTTTTTCTAAGTATCGTCCGTCAACCTGTGATACTTTACTGTTTTACTTTCGCCGTGATCTTTGGAATTTCAGTGGGCATTGCAAGTGGTAATTTTGGTACGCTTGTACGGTATAAGATACCGGCAGTACCATTTTATCTGATTGGCCTCTTACTTATTTATCATTTGTCGACAGGGAAAGAATTATTCAGGAAGAAGAAAGAAAGAAGAAATTATAAAAGACCCGCTTACCTTGATACGCCTCCTTTCCAGGCAAGCGCACGCTGATACATGGCCAGTGTTTTATCCATCATTACATCCATTGTAAAATACTGTTCCAGTTTTTTTAATCCTGCCTGTCCCATTTCCTCAGCTTTAGATTTATTCAGCAGAAGAAACAATATTCTTTCGAGCAATTCATTTTTATCAAATGGCGTTACCAGGTATCCATCTTCACCATTTGCAATGATCTCATTTGGTGCAGGAACATCAAAAGCTATTACTGGTTTTGCATTGTGCCAGGCTTCCAGTATCACTACTCCAAATCCTTCTGCACTTGAAGGTACAAGACTGATATCTGAATGATATATATAGTCATGGATATTGGTCTGGAAACCTGCAAAGTGAACATGGTCTTTAACTCCCAGCTGCTCCACCTGCTTATGAAGATTATCTTCTTCATCACCTGCACCTACCAGAACAAGTTTAACGTCTGGCACCTGTTTTATTATTTCGGGCAGTAGTTCTATCACCAAATGATGCTGTTTTACCGGGATCAACCTTCCCACGATCACCATCTGGTTTTTTGAAAACCTGTACTTTTCAGCCGTTTGTTTGTCAACTTTTGCTTTTGAGAAATCAAAGCCATAATGAATGGTCTGTATCCGGTCGGGATCAATAAGATGGCCTTTAACAAGGAGTTCAGCCAATCCAAAAGAAATGGCTGCCGACTGTATCATTTGTTTATTTGAAAAACGGGAAACCTTGTAAAATGTATCCTTTGTAAGTTTAGTATGATCAAAACCATGTCGCTTTTGAAAACCTTCATCATATCCATGTTTAACAGACACAAGACAGATATCGGGCTGAAGGAATTTGCGGATCAATGCACCCCACAGGTCGGCATGAACCAGGTTGGTTTGAACTATATCATATTTCCCTTTTTTAATGAATTTGTGCAATTTCCAGATCAGCGGCAATGATATGGGCCTGGTGTATTGTATCACCTTATAATTAACACCATTATCTGAAAGGTGTTTTAAAAATTTTTTATTTTTTCCGGAATTATCAGGATGTTCAACACAACAAAATGTGCAGTCGTGTCCTTTTTTTACAAGTTCGGGCATGATGTTCATGAAATAAATTTCTGAACCGGATATGCCAGCCATTTTCTGAATAAATAAAATCTTCATATACAATAAGGGGATCCCGTTCTAAGCAAGCGCAATGGTTTCTTTAGGGATGTTTAACTGGTTCCTGATAAAATCAGCTGTAAGCAATACCCCTTCATCAAGAGATACAAGTTCACGTCCCAGTATGGCTCTCATACGCGAATTATCTGGTTTCCGCCGGGTCATATCGCCTTCCTTCAATGCAGGAAGATGCACAATGCGGGAACCTGAACCCAATAGCTGAATGATACGTTGTGCAAGTTCAAGAACGGTCATTTCATGATCACTTCCCACATTCAACACTTCATTCATAGCAAGATCGTTGTAAAGTATTTTTTCTGTTGTATCCAGGTTGTCATTCACATAACAGAAAGTCCGGGTCTGACTGCCATCACCATAAATGGTGATGTCCTTACCCAGTAATGCCAGGTTAATGAACTTAGAGATCACAAAATCTGTGCTTTGCAGGGGCCCATATGTATTGAAAAAACGGAAAATAGTATATGGTAGTCCATATTCCTGGTAATATGATTTGAAAAATGCTTCACCAACATTTTTAACTATGGCGTAGGGCAGACGTGAATTGAGTGGTGTTGTATCTTCTCTCTGAGGAATTTCTACCGGTTCGCCATACACTTCGGAGGAAGACGAAAAGAAAACCCGTTTGACCCCTGTATTCTTCGCAAGGTCAAGCACATTCCGGATACCATCAATGTCATTCAAAACCAGTTTAGGGTTCTCCAGGGTACGCTTTACGCCAACAACCGCAGCATAATGAAAAACATAATCAAACCTGAAAGCGGTCATTATAGAAGTTATGTCATGAATATAGTTGACATCAGCTTTGATGAATTTCCAGTTTTTTAAGTGCTGAGGTGGAAGTTTATCGGTACTTCCGGTAAGAAGTGAATCCACAATAACCACATAATTATCAGGATTGGAAGCCAGGCGCCTGGCCAAGCTACCCCCCACATTTC
>CAMPIQ010000075.1 GCA_946886475.1 uncultured Chitinophagales bacterium
GTGGGAAAGAAATACCCATCCACTGGTCGGCCTTATATCCGGCAAAAACGGCAATGCCAAGAGATACAAAAATTTGTGTCCCCAGACCAGCATACCGTAAAAGATCTTTATTGTTACTTCGCCTCTGCTGTTTGTACATCCGCATTATTCATTAGAACCACGCTGCCTGCCTGGGCTCCCATCTGGCATTTCCCATTGAATACGGCACTTGGGTCTATCTGCAATTTGGCGGCAAAAATGTTGCCTTCAATATTACCCTGCTCTTTCAGTTGCAGTAACTCCTTAACGTGGATATTTCCCTTTACTTTTCCAACAACATCTGCATTGGCGCCCTCAATGTTACCTTCCACATAACCCCCGGGACCTACAATGATCTTTGATGAACTCTTCACGTTGCCATGAATGGTACCGTCGATCCTCAGATCGTTTTCGCTTTTAACATCGCCTTTGAAAATGGTACCCGGAGAAATGAGGGTTGCACTGTTTGATGAGCTTCTCTCTGAAGCAGACTGGTTTTTTTCTTTGTTGAACATAGGAGTGGTTTTTATAATTATTGGTTGATCACAATATTGGTCAGTCACTTGATTCTTCAGCCCTGGGCACCTGCAATTGCACCGTATCCAGCTTCACATCGGTATCACCTGCAATCATTTTTTGTATGCCCTTGCTGTATTGCTCGTGGTAATATAGTTGTTTTTCCAAAGAATCCGTAACGTATTTTAATTCCCGGTACTCTCGGTCCATATGCGCATTGCCATAACCCGGAATGTAATATTTAAGCGGCGTAAACACAATCAGGGCCACAGTAAGCCCAACCAGTAGTACAAATATCGTACTCAGCATTACATATACACTCATGCGGGAAAGGCGGAAAGTCACCACTTCTTCATAAGTATCATCATTCATTACAACCAGCCGGTAACGGTTCCGCAACCGTTGCAAGGTGTCACCGGCATCCAGTTTTGCCATAGTTCGGTTTTGCGATAAAGGTAATAAAACGGAATTCAGTCCGTTAAATTGCCATTTTCTTATAAAAAAAACGGCTTCCTTCTATACTAAAATCTTTGAATTTCAGTTTATAAGACCTTAGTTTGCGACTGAAAAATGAGAGAACGCTGTTACATTGTGCTTAGCCTTGGCTTGATCCTGGTCAATTCCCTGTTCCTGTCCGCCTACGCGCAACTTGGTTTCGACCTTAAAATAGACAAGCCGGAACCATATGAGGAGCGGGTACTACGAGCAGAAAAACCCCAGGACAAACCCCTCCGTGCACAGGGACGGTTCTTTCAGAATTTAACCACACATTACAATTATTTCTTTAATGCCAATACCAAGATCAATGAAGTGATCGATGCAGCAAAGCGCTCCTTCAAAGATGATTACACCACCCTTCTTCCTTTTTACAATTATTCGCTTGATGCAACGGCTGCCAGCAGTACGGAACTGGATTCTGTAGTATATAAAGCACAAACAGGCATCGTGATGCATGACCTGCGAAACGACTGGATCGACAATATGTACCTGCTCTGGGGTGCAGCCTGGTTCCTCGAGAAAAAATTTGATTCGGCCTCTCTCATGTTCCAGTTCATTAATTATGCTTTTGCAGAAAAAGAAAAGGATGGCTATTACCGGTATATCGGCAGCAGGATGGATGGTAGCAATGCACTCACCATATCAACGAAGGAAAAATCTAAAAATGTTGTGACACCCCCCAGCAGGAATAACGCATTCATATGGCAGGCACGCACCATGATTGAAATGGGAAATATGGCAGAAGCCGGAAGTTTGATCGTAACCTTAAAAAATGACCCGCATTTTCCTGAAAGATTGCACCAGGACCTTGAAGAAGTACAGGCCTACTGGTTCTATAAACAAAATATGTGGGATAGTTCCGCATATCATCTGCTGAAGGCCCTGGACCAGGCAAAGAACAAACAGGAAAAAGCCAGGTGGGAATACCTGGCTGCACAAATGCTTGAACGTGCGGGCAGCAGTGAAGAGGCGCAAAAATGGTATACAAGATCCATCGCACACACTACAGATCCTGTAATGGATGTGTATGCAAGACTGAATCTTGTGCGCATCCGCAAGGACACAACTAAAAATTATATAGATAAGAATATTGCTGAACTTATTAAAATGGCCAGACGTGATAAGTATGTCGACTATCGCGATGTGATCTATTACATGGCTGCACAAATGGAATTGGAACGAAAAAATTTTGGAGCTGCACAGAAACTTTTGCTCAAAAGTGTGAAGTACAACAATAATAACCTGGCCAGCGGAAAAAAGACCTACCTGATGATTGCCGACATGAGCTTTGATCAGAAAAGATATCTGGAGGCTGCTGCTTTCTACGACAGTATTCAAACCAGAGACCTTGAAGAAGGAGAAATGCAAAGAGTGGAACAAAGAAAAAATATGCTTACCAGGATCGTGGCGCTCTCCTCTACCATTACCCGCCAGGATAGTTTACAAAGAATTGCCGGTATGCCTGAGGAAGAAAGAACGGAATACATTGAAGACCTTGTAAAGCAATTAAGAAAGCAACAGGGCCTTGAAGAAATCACACCCACCTCAGGTGGTTCCACTGCAAAAACAAATGCGCCAACCGACCTTTTCACAACCCAACAAAAAGGTGAATGGTATTTTTATAATGCAACCCTGAAAAAGCAGGGTAATTCAAATTTTAAACAAACCTGGGGCAACAGGCCCAATGTAGATAACTGGCGTCGCTTCAGCGATGTAAGCCAGCAATTGAATTCAAACCAGCTGAGCCCCATAAAAGGTGCCAATAAAACAGTTGAAACCAACGACCAGCTTGACAATTCTCCAAGCTATGCATCGTTATTAAAAAATCTTCCCTTAACAGCACCGCAACTATCTGCTTCAAATGATTCCATACGTAATGCACTTATCAGCCTTGGTAAGATCTACCTCAATGAAGTGGAAGACGTGGCTGCAGCCATTGAAACTTTTGAGCAGTTAAGGACCCGCTTCCCTGATAAGGATTATGTGAATGAAGAAGTGTTGTTTAATCTTTATTATGCTTATAAAAAATCAGGAAATGAAGTTAAAGCAGAGGAGATCAAAAGATCCCTGCTTGAACATTATGCTGATTCCAGATTTGCATCCATACTACTTACCGGTAAAGATCCTTCATCCGTAAATAATAAAGAGGAAGCCACCAACGCTTATGAAAGCATTTATGACCTTTTTCTTGCAGGCCGTTTTACAGATGCCATAGTTGCAAAGAAGAAAGCAGACAGTATATACAAAACTAATTATTGGGAACCCCAGTTGCTTTACATAGAATCGGTGTATCATATCAGGCAGAGAAATGACAGCCTCGCCAAAGACCTGTTGCAAACCCTCATCAGCCAGAATGATAATGTTCCACTTGCTGCAAAGGCACAAACCATGATTGATGTGCTGAACAGGAGAAACGAGATTGAAGCAGAATTAACTGCTTTGCAAATCGTTCGTCCGCAGGAAGAAGTAATAAAATTACCCGGACAGGTAAAATCAGATCCGGTAAATATCCAGCGCGATAGCCTCATCACTATACCAAAGACACAGGTTAAGGACAGCTCTGTTGCCCTGCCAAAAAAAGATATTGCAATAAATCATCTGCCTAAACCAGCTATCGATACCAGTCTTACCCGTGTTCCTGTTAACCAGACAAAGAAAGATACTGTTGTTGCGATTAAGGATCCTGTAAGCCAGCCCAGGCTCCATCCCTCAGGATACATGATAGATTCCACCACCAGGCATTTTGCCATGATCATACTTGACCGTGTGGATCCATTGTTTGTAAATGAAGTAAACAATGCCTTCCAGCGTTATGGCCGTGACAGGTATTATAGCCAGCCATTTGAATACACGCTGAAAGACCTCGATGCGGATAAAAAGATCCTCCTTATAGGATATTTCAATTCAGCAAAAGAAGCCGGTGAGTTTATTCAGAGAGCCAAACCTTCTGCAGCCTCTGAGATCATGCCCTGGCTAAAGGCAGATAAATACTCATTTTCCATCATCACGGATTACAATCTTGATTTATTGCTTCAAAAGAAAGATCTTAACCAGTATGCCCAGTTTTTGGATCAGGTTTTGCGGATAGGAAAGTAGCCTTTATTAAAGGTGTGATGCAGGTTGATGGTTAGTATGCTAAAAAGCTTCTCTGGTTTAGGAGATACTGAACCAAAGATTTTTAACAATTCTATGCTGGCCCGCTGGTTCATTTCAGCCCTGTGAGTAAGCCTGACATGCCGAACTTTAACAGAACAATTTTTAACCTTCTATTGCACCTGATTTTATAGCTTTGAACGGGTTTTAAGAAAAGAGATGAAACGCTTTAAGTTTGCTTTTCTTCTTACCATTTTGTCCTTAACGATATCACCATGAAAAAAAGCATTCGCATCTTCTGGATCATTTTACTAAGTGGATTTGGAACATTTGTTTTTCTTATTCTCCTGATCATGCTGGGCGTTTTTGGTAAACTGCCTTCATTACAGGAACTGGAAAATCCAACCATCCTTCAATCTTCTGAAGTGTATGCAACTGATGGTACCCTCATGGGTAAATATTATAGTGAAAGAGGAAACAGGAGCATTGTGAATTACAGGGATATTTCCAAACATGTGATCGATGCACTGGTGGCAACTGAAGATGAAAGATTTTATGATCATTCAGGAATAGATTTCAAAAGAACTTTAAGCGCTATCATTTTTATGGGAAGCCGCGGTGGCGGGTCAACTATTACACAACAGCTTGCATTGAATCTGTTCAATGGAGATCGGGCAAGTAATCCATTTATCCGGGGTGTTCAAAAGCTGAAAGAATATGTAATATCCATCCGGCTTGAAAGGAATTTTACTAAAGAAGAGATCATAGCCCTTTACCTGAATGCAGTTCCTTTTGGTGATAATGTTTATGGAATAAGAAATGCTTCAAGAACCTTTTTCTCAAAAGAACCTGACCGCCTTTCCATTGAAGAAGCAGCAGTACTCGTTGGTATGTTAAAAGGCAATTCCATTTATAATCCCAGAACACATGCCAAACAATCCAAGGACAGGCGAAATGTGGTGTTGGGACAAATGGAAAAAAACGGATACATCACAAACGCTCAGTTCAACAAATTAAAAAATACACCAATTGTATTGAAGTACCGGAAGATGGATCAGAATGCAGGATATGCACCTTATTTCAGGGAAGAGGTATTAAAAGATGAAGTAAGGTCTATTCTCAAAAACCTTGAAAAATCAGATGGAGGTGAATATGATATTTATAAGGACGGGCTTAAGATCTATACTACCATCAATCCAAAAATGCAGCAGTATGCGGAGATAGCCATGGCCCAGCAGATGCCCATGTTGCAGCGTTCTCTCAATAAGCAGCGAAACATAAAAACGGGAAGTGTCTGGAAATCGCACCAGAACGTATTGGATGCGGCAATGAAAAACAGCGACCGCTGGAAAAACCTGAAAGAAGAAGGACTTAGTGATGCACAGATCAAAAAAACTTTCTCTGTTAAGGTACCAATGAAGATTTTTGCCTGGAATGGCAACAGGGAAGCAGATACTGTGATGACACCTATGGATTCTATCAAATACCACAGGCAAATGATACAGTCTGCTTTCATGGTTATGGATCCAACAACGGGCGAAGTGCGTGCATGGGTAGGCGGCATTGATTATAAAACTTACAAGTTCGACCATGCGCAACTGGGCGTAAAAAGACAGGTAGGCTCTTCTATCAAACCTTTGTTGTATGCCAAAGCCATAAACGACAGGATATTTCAGCCAACTGATATGGTTCAGGATGTTCAGCAACAATTTGGAAAAGGACAGCTGGTTCCGGCTACCTCAAAAACCTGCAGGGGAAATACCATTTCAATGGCATCGGCCCTTGCCTGGTCAAAGAACTGTGCCACAGCATATATCATGAAAGAAGTGGGAACGGAAAATTTTGTAAGATTTCTTGAACAGGATCTGAGCATTCCATCCGAGATACCCGAATATCCATCCATTTGTCTGGGTTCCTGCGACCTTTCCTTATATGAGATGATGTGGTCCTACACCATTTTCCCTGGCCGGGGTATTTCAACCAGGCCTTCATTTATCAGCCGCATTGAGGACCGCAATGGAAATATCATCTACAGGCCCGACTTCAGTAAAAACCAGAAGGTGGCCATCAGCGAAGCCACTGCTTATAAAACCTATAAGATGATGGAAGGTGTGGTAACGGTTGGTACAGCAAAAAATCTAATGCAGAACCTCGGCGCTTCTGAAATGGGTGGAAAAACAGGCACCACCAATGATAATGCTGACGCCTGGTTTATGGGCTTTACACCACAATTACTTGCAGGCGTATGGATAGGAAGCGATGACCGTTTCATCAGTATTGAAAGTGCCCAGGGTTATGGTGGAGCAGCAGCCAGGCCTATCTGGGAAGCATTCTTTAAGAAAGTATACGCGGATAAATCTCTTGGCATTGATAAAAAAGCAACCTTCATCAAACCGGTTGATATGGAAGATGAGACTTACTCGGCTGATAACTTCTGGTACGATCAGGAAGGAATGGAGGAGAATATGGATGATGGTATGAATGCTGATGATTATGGCATTCTGGATACAACAACATATATACCGCCGGAGTCACAATTACCCGTAGACGAAAATGCACCTAAGAAGGACAATAAGCAAAATAAGAAAGATACTACCGCTTCACCCCGCATTGGTGAATCAAATAATAAAGAAGAAAAAAAGAAAAAAGGTATTCTTAACCGGATATTCAACAAAAAGGACAAGAATGATAATGGTAATGATTATTAGTTATCATCCCTGATTCAATAATTCAAAGTTCAAAACAGGCCCTTAATAAGAGAAGATTTGAACTTTGAATTTATTCTTTTACATTGTTTCCAGTATTAACAATACTTACTGCATGGAAACAATTGCTGCCCGCCCGCCGGTGAAATTTGAATACCCGTCTCTTTCGGAGAGGGTTCAGTCCACCTTTATAGATTCCATTTTTATCATCACCATGATGTTTGTTTTTTCTTCTGTGCTGGAAAGATTTGATCATGTGCCCGACTGGATAAGGATCGCTTTATTTTTTTCTATATGGGGTATATATGAACCCCTGTGCATATCCTCCGGCTGCACTATTGGCAATTATTTAAAAGGTATCAGGGTAAGGCAATTTGTAAATCCCCGGAAGAAATTAAATATATTCCGTTCCTTCCTCCGCTATTTATTTAAGATCGCTCTTGGATGGGTTTCATTCCTTACTATTCATAGCAATGATGAAAAACGGGCTATTCATGATTTTGCTTCCGGAAGCATCATGATCAAAAAATAAATGGGGTTCAGCGCCAGGTGCTGGCAATACATGCTGCTTAAGGTTCTTCTTAAATAGAATGCCAGTCAGATCCATCACTCAAACTTACCAAGTCTGTACCTGGTAAAAGTATAGCTGGCTGTTTTGATCGTTCCATGGTTTAAGGTATGCCATGGTGTGTTTTCTGTTTCCATTACATTGCGTAAAACATAGATAGTTTGTGCAGGCGTATATCCCTCAACCAGTTTGAATACCTTCTCTCCTGCTTCATTCACTGCTTCATCCGTAATGATGAAACAATGTCCGGGACTTCCTGCATAGATCACCACCGTACCCACTTCAAATCTATTTGTTGGTTTTAATTCTTTGGCAAGTGAAATGGTACCTGCATAAGTATATATAAGGTCCAGATATTGTCTTAAAGAAGCTTTATCTGCAGGCACCGGTTCTTTATTTATAAAAGCCACTTCATTGCCTTTTGGAACAGGCCTTTTACCATTGCAGTATGCATCAAATGAATAAAATTGCCCCCCGGTAAAATGAAACCCGATCTCACCTGGTCTTTTACGGGTAAATAAATATTCCGCCCGCAGCCTTATCAGGGCGTCTGCACATTGCTGCAGGTCTCTTTTGCCAACATCATAAGTCAGGATGGCAAAGTGCTTGCCCTGATCAGGGATTTTTTGCCCTGTATAATCAAGTACAGGGCCATCAGATACCGGTATATGTTGAAGAAAGGATTGCCAGCTATCCGGTTCATATTTTTTTGATGATGGAATAACCTTCTCCTTTTTATGAATTGCGGTACTTGGTTCACCCGGCCCGGGCTGATGTAATATTGCAGTATCCATACAACCCGTCATCAGGAGCGCAATCAGGACATATCTCATACCTGGTTTATGAATAAGATGCATTGATTCAAACTTTCCACAATATTGTTGTGCCCGCCAAAATCTTAATCTACCGGAAATTTTTTTCGCGGGTATTTCCCCGGTAGTTGATAAATACACATTTTACGGAGTGCGGCACGACATTTTCATGTGTTTATAAAAAGCTATTTATGGAAAGAAACAATGATAATGAAGGAAGGAACCAAAATCCTGAAAATGATCCTTCAAAAGCAATGGATAGCAAAAAGGAAGTAGAGAATTCAAATGATGAAAAAACAGACCAGGATTTCCCGGGATATCCGCATTACCCCGCCAAAGAAGATATTATGGATGAAAGAACAGGTACCCATCAGGTAGACCTTGATGTAGAAAATCTTCCCAGCGGCCGGAATGCAACGGGTGTGAGTCAGCGATTTATTTCCGGCAAAGGAAATGAAGATGATGAAAAAAAAAAGATAAGGAACAGGAACCGGGAAAAGGATGACGTAGAATTACAAATGGGAAATGAGTCGGATGTTAACGAAGATGACCTGGTGGCCTTAAATGCTACCAATGCTGAAATTGGAACACCGCAAAATGTTTCAAACGATGATCTGAACATGGACCTTGATGTTCCCGGAAGTGAACTGGATGATGAAAACGAATTGATTGGGGAAGAGGACGAAGAAAACAATTACTATAGCCTGGGAGGTGACAGACATGAATCACAGGAAGAAGATCCCAACTCCGGACCTGTCAGAGAATCATAATATGAAAAATTCAATCTTGTTTATTGCTTTTATCCTGCCCTTTTTATGGGGCTGCGATCCTATGCGCCGCATCAATATGAAAAATAATACAGGTGAAAAAGCGGAGATCACATGGTTTATTAAAGAGGACAGCATTGTAAGTAGCCCTTTTTTTATCAGCAGCTCCAGGGAAGTAAATTTTGAAATGCATCCCACTCCTGACCGGAAAAAGATAAAAATGTCCTTTGGAATGGGAAAATGGACGAAGGCAGCAGTAACCAACCTTGTTGATGATCTTGACTCTGTTGTATTGAAATGGAATGATAACATAGCGGTGCTGACCACCCTGGAACAAATGGAGGCATATTTACTGGCAAGAAGAAGGGGCCTGGATAAAAGCAAGATACACATAACACTCAGTAACGACCAACGCTGACCATCACTACAACCTACATTTTTTATTTAATTTTCCTTTAACTTTAAACGGCCTCGTTTATTGATTTTTTATGTCTGTAACCTTCAGTGATGCGGGTTTTAAAAGTTGAATTCGTGAGTACAAAAACCTTAACAGCCACCTCCATCAATCAACTTAAACACCTGCCCTCTTATGCCTCATGGTTGCTTCAAAACCATCTGGAAGAATTTGTGGATATTCAATTAAAATATTACACTGAATTCAAAGTTCCCCTGCTCAACCTTTTATCACATTTGAATAAAGACCAGTTAAAGGATTTGGGAAGACAAACATCTTCAGAGCTTTTAACCTTCCTCTCAAAAAACCAGGCAGCGGAACAGATTGAGTTTTCATCTCACCGATGGATCGTCAATCAGATGCCACAAATAGATAAGCACAACGTATCTGCAGATGATATCAGTCTCATTATTTACGCCAGAAAGAAAACATTCCTTCATTTCCTACCGCAATACACAAGTAAAACCGATGAGATCCTTGAACTGGTGAATGACCTGGACCTGTTCAGCATGCATTCAGAAATATGCTTAACCAATGTTTATGTTGGAATTTTAAAAGAAGACATTTCAAAGAATGCATATCTCCTGGAAAAATTAAATCAAACCTTACCTGGTGCACTGTACGTATATGATTTCCAGTCTTCGAAGTATATATATACCAATGATAAACTGATGCACATCATTGGATATGATCCGGATCTGTTCAAGGCTGAATTTACATCTCCGGAACAGCTGGTTCATCCTGACGACCTGAATCATTTTAAAGAGAATCAGAATGAATTGGAAAAAGCTGCCGACCAGGAGATCATATCCTATAAATACAGGATCAGATCAAGTAACGGAGATTATATCTGGCTGCGAAGTTTCGAATCTGTGTTCAAAAGAAATGAAAACGGAAGCGTCAGACAAAAAATCGGGATCGCACTGAATATAAACAGGGAACAGAAAATAGCTGCTGAACTGAGAAAAAGCGAAGAAAGATTTAAACTGGCGGAAGCCATTACTCATATAGGCAATTATGTATGGGACACAGTAACCAATGAAATTCAATGGTCGGATGAATTATACAGGATCCATGAACTGGAACCTGGCGGAGGTAAATTGAGTTATGACTTCATTCAGAGTTTTAACCATCCGGATGATGAAGAATCAACAAAAAAAGAACTGGAAAATGCGTTCAGGGAAAACAGGTCTTTTAATTTTTACTACAGGGTTGTTGTGCCTTCCGGGATGATAAAGAACCTGCACGCCAGAGGAAATCTTGTTTTTGACGGGCAGGGAAATATCAAATCAGTTATTGGCACCTGCCAGGACGTTACGGAAAAACTAAATCTTATCCGGGACCTGAGTGAAAAAGAATCAGTTTACAAACAGGCAGAAGAACTGGCTAATATGGGTAACTGGACCTGGAATCTGCATACAAATAAAATGAAGTGGACAGATCAGCTATTCAGGATCTATGGCCTGGAACCCCAATCGGAAATAATTGATCTTGACCGGTACCTTAATTTTATACACCCCGACGACCGCAATCAGGTAAAAAAAAGAATAGACAATATTATAAATGAGAACAAGATCGATTATACTTTCCGCATCATGTCAGCGGATGGTAAAACAAAAATAATAAGGTCGGTTGCACAGGTTCAAAAGAATGAAAATGGCGACCCTGTTTTGGCTATTGGATCTGAAAGAAACATAACTGAAAAACAAAACCTGATTGACCAGTTACGTAAAAGTGAGAATCTTTATAAACAGGCACAGGCGCTGGCACATGTTGGTAACTGGACCTGGGATATAAAGGAAAACATAATTCAATGGTCGGATGAATTATACAGGATTTACGGGCTGGAACCCCAATCGGAAGTATTGAGCTATGAAAAATATATTTCCATCATCCACCCCGACGACAGAGAAAAGGTTATTCGTCAGGTACAACATTCTTCAGGAACAGGCGACTCCTGGAACTTTACACACAGACTGGTAACAAACAATGGAAAGACCAGGATAGTGTATGCAACCGGGGAAGTGATAAAAGATGAAAATGGCGAACCGGCCATGATGATGGGAACCGCACAGGACGTAACGGAGCGTCAGTCGCTGGTAGAAAAATTACAGGAAAGCGAAAAACTATACAAGCAGGCACAAAGCCTGGCACATATTGGAAACTGGGCTTACGACATTAAAAATGATCTGTTCACCTGGTCGGACGAAATGTATAATATCTATGAAATAGATAAGCGTAAAAATCTTAATCTCAAACAATGGCTTGAATTCCGCGATCCCGATGAAAGAGAGTCGATACTGAATTACCATAATGAATGCATCCGGAATGGCACCCAGTATGATAAAATAGATAAGATCATAACTGAGAAGGGAAAGACCAAGATCATACACCGCAAAGGTGAGATCCTGCTGAATGAAAATAAGGAACCGGTAAAAATGATCGGTACCACCCAGGATATATCTGAAGAATACCGGATACAGCTGGAATTAAAGGAAAACCAGACCTTTATCCGGAAGATAACCGATGCCACGCCTTCTATAATTGCTTCTTACAACATCAACACCGGGCGGTATGTTTTTATAAGTGAAGGAATAGAAAAATTACTCGGATATGAGCCGGCGGATGTAATGGGAAAGGGTGTAGAATTTTTTGTTTCAATTGTGCACCCTGAAGATGTTTCTGCGGTCACGGAAAAGAATAACAAAGCCATTGAAGAAGCCAACAATGATCTTTCTAAAAATGACATGGTGATTGAATTCACCTATAGGATGAAGCATAAAAATGGCGAATACCGGTGGTTCCATACCTATGGAACTATTTTCGATCGCAACAATGAAGGAAAGGTGGAGCATGTACTCAACATTTCACTTGATGTGACAGAACAGGTAGGAGCAACAAAAAAAATAAAAGAGCAGGAACATTTTATCAAACAAATAGCAGACGCATCTCCCACCATACTTTACCTCTATGATGTAGAAAAGCAAAGTATTGAATATGTAAACAGGGAGATCTTCTTTGTACTTGGCTACATGCCCGAAGAAATAATTGAGGAAGGCGAAAATATAACTGAACTATTATATCATCCCGAAGATTATCACCTGTTACCCGGCAGAAAACAAAGTGGAAAAACATTCCAGCAGGTTGATTCAATGATGCAGTATGAGTGCAGGATGAAGAACAAAGAAAATGAGTGGAGATGGGTACTGGTAAGAGAAATTGTATTCAATACCGGTAATGATGGAACGATCAAACAGGTATTGGGGGCAGCACTGGATATCAACAGGAGAAAAGAAATGGAAAAGACCATTCTGCAAAACACATTATTGCTGGAGCAGTCCAATGCCAGCCTTGAAGAATTTGCATACGTGGCCAGCCATGATCTGAAAGAACCCTTAAGAAAGATCTCAACATTTGGAGACCGTCTGGTAGCATCCCAAAGCAACAACCTGACTCCCGAAGGAAAGATTTACATGACCAAGATCGTTGACGCATCACAGCGAATGCAAACTATGATCAATGACCTCCTGTCCATTTCCATGATCACCGGAAACACTTCTTTTGAAAAATACAGTTTGCAAAAAATACTGGAAGAAACCTTACAAACGCTCGAATATAAGATTGAACAGTACAACCCCATTATTAACCACGATGAATTACCGGAAGCCAATATCATTCCTTCCCAGTTCCGGCAGTTATTTCAGAACCTGTTAAGTAATTCGCTGAAGTTTGTAAACCCGGGCATTCAACCGGTAATCACCATCAGGCATAAATATGTTACACCACGGGACATGGTTCACTACCAGCTTTCCCAGTCAGAACGATATCATCTGATTGAGGTATCAGACAATGGAATTGGATTTGAAAATGAATTTGCCGGGAAGATCTTTGCCATTTTTCAACGGCTTCACGGGCGGAGCGAATATGAAGGTTCTGGCATAGGCCTGGCCATCTGTAAAAAAATTGTTGAACACCATGGCGGCATTATTTACGCAACCGGAGAGCCGGGCCAGGGCGCTAATTTCACCATTATACTTCCGGCCTGATCCACTGTTTATCTTTAAAGTGAAATGTTAACTGGCATTGATTTTTTATGCGATGTACTATGGAGAAGCAGTGGTACATAGGTTGTTCAGGGTTTGCATATAAAGAATGGAAAGATGCATTTTATCCGCCAAAGCTTGCCCAAAATAAATGGTTCGATTATTATACCCGGCATTTTAATACGCTTGAGCTGAATACCACCTTCTACAGGTTCCCTACCATAAAGTCATTGCAAGGCTGGTATGATAAAGCTCCATCGCAATTTACATTTTCAGCCAAGGTTCCCCGTTCCATCACCCATTATAAAAGGTTCAACGAAACAAACAGGATGATGCAGGATTTCTATGGATTGCTGAAAGAAGGCCTGAATGAAAAACTTGGCTGCGTTCTCATACAATTACCACCACAATTTTCTTTTGACCTGCAAAAGCTTGAAAACATACTCTCCCAGATCGATCCATCATGTAACAATGTAATAGAATTCAGGAATGAAAGCTGGTGGAGAAAAGATGTACAGAAGATCCTTCAGCAACACCATACCAGCTTTTGCGGAGTAAGTTTTCCAAAAATTCAATTTGATGATGCTGTAACCAATACTGAAATTAGCTATTACCGGTTTCATGGTGTTCCCCACCTATTTTATTCCGAGTACCAGCCATCTTTTATTGAAAAAATAATAACCCGGTTAAAAAATAGCAGGAACGCCAAAACCATTTATTTATATTTCAACAACACGGCTTCAATGGCAGCAGTTAAAAATGCCAGATATGCCCTGGAAATTATTTGAATCTGGTGCTCATAACAACAGGAATGAATTTAACCTTCGGAACAGGGAATTGTAAGGCTGCAAAAGCCTTTCGTCAATTCTTTAATGCTGGTGTTCATTTGATACGGACAGAGCTGTAAGCAAGCATTTACAGGAATCATTGCGATCCGGTAATATATTCGTGTAACAAAATATACCATGGTCAAACAGATTCCATGGATCAGGCGATCCTTTAATTTTGATTTTCCTGTCAGCCTCTTTCCTGTCATATTCAGCCGGCTTGAAGGAAGCATTTTCCGGTTGCACAGTATATTGCTGAATGCAGATGAAGAATTCTGCAGTCGCTGTGAAAATTCATGGTCGGTAAAAGAAAACCTGGGCCATTTATATGATCTTGAGGAATTATGGTGGAAAAGACTGGAAGACTTTCAACTAAGAAGAACTGTTCTTACAGCAGCGGATATGACCAATGCCAAAACAAATCAATCAGGTCATAACGAAAAAACTCTTGAACAGCTGCTGCAGCAATTTACAACCGGGCGACAGAAAATCCTTGAATACATTTATCTCCTTGATGAAGAAATGCTGGAAAGAACAAGTCTTCATCCGCGGCTGAATCAGCCAATGCGGCTGGTTGACTCATTATTTTTTGTTGCGGAACACGATGACCATCATATTGCCACCATTTCCTCCAGATTGAGAAAGCCTGCAGGATAGGTTAAATTATTTCCGATCAGTGATCTCTTCTATCACATGTCCAACACTTGCATTCGGAACCTGAATATGCAACAGGTTGGCAAGGGTAGCTGCAATATCCGTCATATATACTTCCCTGCTTGTTTTCCCGGCAGGAATATTCCAACCATACCACAAAAGTGGAATTCTTGAATCATACGGATTCCAGTGTGAATGTGATGCACCTGTCTGCCATCTTTCGTACCATTGCGGCTTCACTATAAATTGAAGGTCGCCTGATAATTTTTGATTGAATCCGTTTGCCACCATCATTCTTAGCCGCCCTGGAAGCAGGCTATTGGCAATTGAAGGATCAATGATGTGAGAAATGGCCGGATGTTTAATTAGATAATCTTTCAAAAAGGATTTTATTTCATTCCTGTCAAGACCTGCTTTAAGAATAATACTGTCATTCAGGTACAACTGATAGTTGATGGTTTGAGCAACAATTCCGGGCACCCCATATCTCTTATGGAGTGTATCTGCCATCTGGCGTCTTACAGCATTGTGGTCAAGCACACCACCGGGTAATTTATGATCATTCAAAAAATACGGATTATGCGCCACGCCATGATCTGCCGTAATGAATAACAGGTAATTGCCTTTACCTAAACGTGTATCCAGGTATTTTAAAAAATTGGCAAGGTCAATATCCAGCCTCAGGTAATTGTCTTCCACCTCAATGGAATTGGGTGTGAATGTATGGCCTATATAATCGGGTGATGAAAAACTGACAGCAAGAAAATCCGTTTCATTCCTTGCACCCAGCTGTTCCGCCTCAATTGCCGCCTTTGCCATCTCAATGGTGTAGGTATTACCAAATGGTGAGGTTTTAAAGGCATCATACCTGTTTCTTGTAATGGTATCTGTACGGTGTGGGAAGCTGATATCTTCACCCGGCATCCTGGACTCATAAATATTACTGTCCGCTGTACTTTGTTTATATGTACTGAGTGGATACAAAGTGTTCCAGCCCTTTTTAATATACTGATCCGGCAGTTTTTTATCGTTGAATCTTTTAACCCAGGCAGGCAGTTCATTCATATAATAGCTGCTGGTGATCCAGCCGCCGGTAGCATTATCAAACCAATAAGATCCATTGGAACTATGTCCGCCAGGCAAAATTGATCCCCTGTCCTTCAATGCAATGGCAATGGTTTTATTTCTGAAATTGGTGGCCAGCCTTAATTCATCTGCAATGGTATTACTCCACATATTGCGGGGAGACATTTTACCCGCAGCAGAACTGCTTCCCACACCTTCAACACTATTATCTTCTGTACAGTAAACGATTTTTTTCTGCAGTTCATCATACCAGTTATTGCCCATTATTCCATGGAATGCAGGCACAGAACCCGTAAATACACAGGCATGTCCCATAGCAGTAACGGTGGGCGTATAGGGTATATAGGTATTCTCGCAATTGAATCCCTCCTTCATGATTTTTTTAAATCCATCATTACCAAAACGGTCGAAATAACGGTATAGGTAATCCCAGCGCATCTGGTCTATAACCACCCCTACTACAAGTTTTGGTCTTTGAAGTTTTTGGGCCTGTACAAATGAAGAGCCCAGGGCTATAACAATAATGATCATCAATTTCCGCATCTGCTAAATTTAAAGAGATAAAATTAGTTGTAGTATGATGAAGCTTATATTAATTTCTAAATAAATTACTGTTACCGGTTAATGAATGCCGGGGAACAACCTGAACATGGATGTTGTTTGATAAAGTAACCTTGTTCAATATCCCCTGCAGTCAGGGACGGGGGCGGGGAATTTCCACCGGGGCGCCATTTACTGAGGTAATTTCAAAAATAAGTGCCGTCCGTGTTTATACTTAGAAAAATCTATTGTATTCTTAAGAGAATCAAAAAAATC